>DGQJ01000299.1 GCA_002389705.1 Bacteroidales bacterium UBA4417 | reverse complement strand
CCATTGAATAATTATGGAAGCTGTATTGATGCAAGGGTGAAAGCTGATGGTTTTGCTGTTAAGCAAGTTGCGATCGAGAAAAACATGCACATGATGATCCGAATCGTTAATAAGCCCAAAAGGGGTGACCGAACCGGGAGTAACACCCAGGTATTTCATCATACGCTGGTCCGAAGCAAAAGAAAGTTTTCCTTGTTTGAGTTGTTTTTCCAGTTCATGAATGCCCATTTGCCGGGTATGTTCCAGGATGACCAGGTAATGCCTGTTTCCTTTATGATTCCTGAAAAACAGGTTTTTGCAATGGGTAGCATCCAGGTCCTTCCAGTATTTCATGGCTTCCTCAATGGTGGGTGCCGGCGGATGTTCGTGATACTCGAAAGGTATCTGAAGATCGCCGAGTATTTGGTATAAGTTGGGATCGCCGTTCATATGTTCAGGCTTAGTGCGTGTTGCTGATGAGACGCGAGGCATCGCAATGAGACGCGAGGCATCGCGTCTTTACTGCTACAAGGGCCGTACTTTTATATTCCGGAATTTTACTCCACTGCCATGGTTCTGCAGACCGATATGCCCTGTTTGCGACTTCGCATAATCAGGATATTCTTTCCATTTGCCATCATTCCTTTTTTGTATCCACTCAGGTGAACCAACCTGGAATCCGACTATTTTTTTACCATTGAGCCAATGTTCAACATGGCCTTTGTTATACACGATCCGGCTTGAGTTCCATTCGCCTGCAGGCTTCAGTTTTTTATCCTTTGCGGCTGGTGTCATGGCATAATCGGCACCGGTTTGCTGCCACTCTTCTAACTTACCTGGCCAGCCGGCATCGTCAATCAGCTGGTACTCCGGTGCTGTTTCATATGCCGCGTGATANNTGCTTGCCTTCGAGTACATGGTAAAAGATGCCACTGTTTCCGCCCTTGCTGATACACCACTCCAGTTGCAGTTCGAAATTATCGTATTGGCCGGCAGTAATAATATCGCCCGCAGTTTCGCTGCCCCCTTCGCCTTTGCACACCAATTCGCCGTTAACCACGCTCCAGCAACTAAATACCTGGTCGGCATTATAACCTTTCCAGCCATTGAGCGTCTGCCCGTCGAAAAGCAACTGCCAGCCCTGTTTTTTCTCTTTTTTGGAAAGCTTATTTTGTGGAGTACTGCCTGTATACGAAGCCGAAATTAAAACAGGCAGCAGAATGATGGCAAGAAGTGCGCGATAGGTTTTCATAATGTAAATGTTGAATGGATGAGTTATTTGCTAAGTAGATACAACGGGCATAAGACAGCCCATGAATGATTTCAAAATTATAAAAAAACAAAAGATCATCAGCTTTGTATTTACAAAAATGAGTTATGTTGTTAATTTTTAACATCGTGCAGGCTTATTTTCTGAATTAAACCCTGCTTTACAGTGATTACCTTAAGCCAGGCAATAAAGTATCCGGCCAACAAAAGTATTGCAAACGATTGCGAAAACGATTTAGTAAATAATAATATATATTTACCTAAAAAAGAGTAGCTTAGACCACTTCTTACATTTATTTTTTTCATAAATTTGTTAGCGGACAGCC
Source organism: Bacteroidales bacterium UBA4417 (assembly GCA_002389705.1). Classification (GTDB taxonomy): domain Bacteria; phylum Bacteroidota; class Bacteroidia; order Bacteroidales; family UBA4417; genus UBA4417. The sequence goes on along the minus strand of DGQJ01000299.1, from coordinate 6,145 downwards.
ATAAAATTATCAAAGGCTTTACCAGATTACTTTAATGTTTACTCCTAAAGCATGCTTTCGTATTTTATAAAGTAAGTTCTCGCTGAAACTCCTTTTATCTAAACATCAGCAACAACCAAAAACGCTTGAATGCAGAATGAATTTCAACTGCCGGACTATATGTAAAATTTTTATTTCAGCAGTTGCTTTCGCAAAAATCCGGATCAAACTGGTAATGCATCCGGAGTTCGGAAATAAAATCACCTGTAAACAACCTTTTCTTAACACAAACTGTTGATAGTCTTTCCATTAATCAATATATTTGTTTTCACTCAGAAACTTAACCTTCAATTATGAACAAAATCTTTACCCTCGTACTGGCATTAACTTTATTATGCTTAGTAAAAACAACTGTTAAAGCGCAGGCTCCCGCTCAGTGCCAGGATGTGATGCTCCAGGCTTTTTACTGGGATTCGTATTCCGATAGCAAGTGGACCACCCTAAATTCGAAAGTAGGTGAAATAGCGCCCTTTTTCAGCCTGGTTTGGCTGCCACCCAGCGGCAATGTGCAGAGTTCGGCCAATATGGGGTATTTCCCGATTTACTGGTTCGATCAGAACAGCGCTTTTGGCACACAGGCAGAACTGAAAACGCTGATTTCAAGTTTTAAAACAAACAATGTTAAGACCATTGCCGATGTGGTAATAAACCACCGTAGCGGGGTTTCGACCTGGACAGATTTCCCCACAGAAACCTACAACGGCGTTACCTATAGCATGGGGCCTGCACAGATTTGCAACAACGACGAAGTGAAAGATGCCGTTGGGCAGGCCAAGCCCACAGGTGCACCCGATACCGGCGAAGGTTTTAGCGGCTCCCGCGACCTCGATCATACCAGCACCGTGGTACGCGATGCCGTGAAAGGATATATGCAATTCCTGAAAAACGAAATGGGATATGCCGGCTGGCGTTACGATTTCACCAAGGGATATTCGGCATCGTATGTAAATGAATACAATGTTTCAGCAGCCGCTGATTTCTCAGTAGGCGAATATTTTGATGGAAACTACGACCTGGTGAAAGGCTGGATTAACGCCTGCAGCAACAACTCCACTTCTTTCGATTTCCCGCTCAAATTTAAACTCAACGCCGCCATGTGGAGCGGGGGCATGGACCTCACCCAACTGGTTTGGCTTGCCGATGGCACCACCCAGCAACCCGCCGGGCTTATCCACCATTCGAGCACCAAAAGATACGCGGTTACTTTTGTTGATAATCACGATACCTACAAGGATAACAACAAATTTACCGGAAATGTACTGGCAGCCTATGCTTTCCTGATGGGTTCGCCAGGGGTACCCTGCGTGCTGCTGAAACACTGGAACGACAATAAAGCTGCAATTTCGGCGATGATAGCTGCCCGCCGTGCTGTACAACTGCACAGCGAAAGCGCTGTAACTGTAAACCAGTCGGCAGCAAATTTATATGTAGCCACTGCTACCGGTAAAAACGGCACGCTGATCGTGAAAATAGGCAGTGGCAGTTACAATGCGCCTTCCGATTATACCCTGGCCACCTCGGGGACAGACTATGCCATCTGGACTAAAACCAACAGCAATGTAGCCCCGCTGTTGAGCGTAAGTCTATCGGGCGGCACTTATTTTAACGAGCAAACCGTTAGCCTTTCGGCAACCGATGGAGCTTCGATATACTATACCACCGACAATACCGCCCCTACTACTGGCTCGACCTTGTACACGGCGCCCATAAAAATCTCTACATCCAAAACCCTGCGCGCCATAGCATACAACCCGGCTACGCAGTTGTACTCGACCGAATCGGTAAATACGTATGTGATCAACTCAACGCCAACCTCCATTACCGTGCGTTTTAAAGCGCCAGCCGCCTGGAGCGCCTGCAAAGGCTATTTCTTTGTGAACAACACCCAATTTGGCGCTGCATGGCCCGGCACTGCCATGACCCTGGGTACCGACGGCTATTATTCGTATACCGTAAGCGGGATGCCAGGCCTGCCCCTGGGCGTGGTTTTCAACAATGGAAGCGGTTCACAAACTGTTGACCTGTTTACGTCGAAAGATATTTGCTGGGATGCAGGTACTTTATCGGCGGGTAAGTATACCGCAACTGAAGTAATCTGTTTAGGCACCGGAGTTAAAGAACCCTCTCAAAACAGCGCGACTATTTATCCAAACCCCGGCAACGGGCAGTTGACCATACAAACCCGCGAAAAGGGACAGCTTGCTGTTTATAGCCTGCAAGGCAAACTGCTGTTGCAGCAAAACCTCGAAAACCCAACCGAAAGCCTCGACCTCTCCTCCTTTGGCAAAGGCATGTACCTGCTGCGTTTCGAAGGAAAAACTGGAAGTTGGTACCGGAAGGTTGTGGTGGAGTAGGCAACAAGTACAACCCGCAGGCTGCCAAAGTAGTAGGCTGCGGGTTGTTAAAAAAATTGTTGGATTGTTTTTGGAATTGTAATAAATTTACAACGAATCATAGGGAACTGATGTTATTAATTGAAAATTAATCTTAAAATCTTAATAAAATGAAAAGAAATTTACTTTTATCATCAATTTTAATTCTTGTGAATTTATCATTGAATGCCGCAACAGGTTGGTATTCGGATTATGTATTAATAAATTCCAATAATGCTGGCATAAGTTATTATTGGATTGGGGCAAATCCCTCTTATGGAACTCAACTCCAAGGGAACAATTTTGGAGAGGTAAACAGCTTGGTTATTACAGGCTGTGACATGAGATATTGGGGCGATGGTGGAGATAGAACTGGAGGAGCTTTCTATTTTCAAATAAGAAGTTCAGATGGAATTAACATCATTAAAGCTACCACTGAAACAATTTGGGAACAATCTTCACTTGGAGGAAATAATTTCCAAGGTTTGAAAAATTCCTCAATCAATCTGTTGTCAGGATTAACTGCCGGTACTTCATATCAACTCCATGTCTGGGCAAAAAGTTGGGGTTCTAGTCAAGGCGATAGCTATCTTTCAAACTATAGTGCTAATTATGTTGCTACTTTTACATATACTCCAACTATTTTCACAGGAACTGCTGATTGGACTTCTGCTTCTAATTGGAGTCACGGGGTACCTTTAACAACATCTAACGCTATAATTTCTGGAAACGCTACAATTTCAACCAACGTTATTGTTGATGATTTAACTATAAACAGTGGAAGTGTCTTAAATATCAACTCTGGGAAATCACTCACCGTTTCCGGCACCCTTACCAATAGCGCCGGTGCCGGTGGGCTGGTTGTAAAATCAGGAGGCTCATTGATTTCGAGTAATGGGGCTGAAGCTACCGTTGAACGTTTTCTCACTCAATATAATGCACCTGGCGACAAAATGTTTCATTTCCTATCCTCACCTGTTTCAAACCAGGCCATCAGGACAGAATTTGTTACAACTCCAATAACTGCCGGACATGATTTTTATTCTTTTAATGAGCTAACCAATACATGGATAAACAGTAAAGCTTCTGATGGTAGCTGGAATGGTTCTTTTGATGCGACCTTTTTAATTGGAAAAGGATATCTTGTAGCATATCCTGATACTATCACTAAAAAATTCAAAGGAACTCTGAATTCTTATCCATCTGAGTCACCACTTGAATTGAACTGTACTAATACTGCTGGGCAGGGTAATGGATGGAACTTGCTGGGTAATCCATTTCCTTCACCAATTGACTGGGCGCTTATTACAAAGGGGGATGGTATTGATAATGCTCTATATTATTATGATAATGCTCAGCAGAATTATCGGTATTATCTTCAGTTGGGCTCAATAGGTTCGCTTGGTGGTGGCTCACAATATATACCGGCTATGCAAGGCTTTATGGTTCATGCTAATACTACCGGTACAAATAAAAAAGTCATTATTAGTAATACAGCCCGGACACATACTGGCCAGAATGTTTTCTACAAATCTGTCAATACAGAGCTAAAAGGCATCTCATTAAAAGCATCAGCTAATGGTTATGAAGATGAGGCCATTATTTATTTCCTGGATGGAGCAACTGCTGGCTTTGATGGGGAGTATGATGCTTTCAAACTGAAAAGTTACAGCGTGAATGTGCCAATGATATCTACTACTAGCTCGGATGGCAACGAACTTGCGATTAACGGACTTCCGGCATTTGATAAAGCCAATGTAATTCCTGTTAATTTTAAAGCTGACCTTGCAGGTGATTATACTTTAAGCGCTAATCTATTATCTTTCAATGACAATGAAGTATATCTGACAGATAAGAAACTAAATCAGGATTTGAAAATATCAGAAAACCCTGTTTACACCTTTACCTCCGAGGCCGGCGATGACCCGAACCGGTTCGAGCTGCGTTTTATGACACCGACAGGACTAGAAAAAACATCTACAAAATCATCATTAAGGGTATATACCACCAACGGCAAAATCAATATCAGCGGTGTGGATGGCAAAGCCGAAGTTTATGTACGCAATATAGTTGGCCAGGTTTTCCTGCGCAACTCAGTTAATGGTTCAACTTTACAGAGTTTTAATACCAGCAATCTACCCGCAGGTATTTATATGGTAAGCGTTGTTTCGGCTACTAAGACGGTAAGTCAGAAGGTTGTAGTTAAGTGAAAAGTGAAGAGTGAATAGTGAAAAGTGAAAAGTGTACCTCGGCATTAGGAGCTATTTCCTTTCAGCTATGAACTCAATACATTCAAAATCTGTCCGGGATGATTGCCATTCCGGGCAGTTTTTGTGTAAGCGCTGCACAGTGTTTCAACAATTGAACATTTGAACAATTGAACATTTGAACATGTGAACATTTGAACATCTGAACATTTGAACATCTGAACATTTGAACATTTGAACCCTTGAAACTCTTCGAAATCAACTGAAACCAACTGAAACTCTTGAAACCCTTCAAATCCGCTTCGACTCGCTCAGCGTGACAAGAAACCTGAAACCCTCTGAAACCATTTGAAACCATCTGAAACCAAATCAAACTTTTAAAACCCCCAATCCTAATATACCTATCCCGTAATGAATAAAATCTTACTCTATATACTCGTTGCCTTTTCGGTATCGGCAGCGGCTCAGAAACCTCCGATTTATATTGCCTTCCAGTGGCATATGCACCAGCCGGTATACTGGCCGGGCGAAACGGTAAAACAAACGATTGATGCCAACCGGATGAGCTATAATCTGCTGGAAGTATTTACTTCGCGCACGGGGCCGTACACAACGTATGCACCTGGAGCAGTGAATAAGCTTACGGGCTTCGAACATGCCGGGGCGCAGGTAAGCTTTTCGGGTTCGCTGATCGAAGATTTAAATGTGCTTGAAGCCAACGGAATGGCTTTTACCAACTGGAAACAAAACTGGAACGCCATGACTTCCAAAAAGACTTCGCTCGGAAACCAGCGGATGGATATGGTGGGTTTCGGATACTATCACCCTTTGATGCCATTAATTGATAGCACGGATATCAGTTATCAGATTGAAAAACACAAGGATGCATTTGCAGCCAATTTCCCCGGGCTGCCTTATTCGAAAGGATTTTTCCCGCCTGAATGTGCATTTGAGGAACAAATGATCCCTTCGCTGGTGAAGCAGGGTATTGAATGGGTTATGGTCGACAATTCACATATCGACCGCACATCGGTTGGCTTGTCGTACGAAAAGAATTTCAGTATTGTGGAGCCCAACAAAGCCGACCAGTTAAATGCCGATCCCGGCGACTGGGTTAAACTCAACGGCTTGTATGCTCCCGGTAAGATTTCAGGCGGATGGGGCCATCGCCCGCACTGGATGACATACGTGGATCCCAATACAGGTAAGGAATACCGGATGATTGCCATGCCTGCTTCGCTGCTTTTCGGCAACGAGGACGGACGCGGCGGGTTTGGAGCCCTTCAGTACGAATTATGTATGAGCCAGCTCGAAAGTTACAACACCGATCCTGATCACCCGATTATCCTTCTTTTACACCACGACGGCGATAACCATGGCGGTGGATCTTCGGGATATTACGGTTCCAACTTCGATAATTTTGTGAGTTGGCTGCAGGCAAATCCATCGCGTTTTGTTTGTACTACCGTGCAGGATTATTTAGACCGGTTTCCTCCTGCCATAGATGATGTAATTCATGTAGAAGCC
>DGQJ01000111.1 GCA_002389705.1 Bacteroidales bacterium UBA4417 | reverse complement strand
TACTTCGCCTTCCTTGCACGAAACCCCCGAAATATCGGCTGGCAGGCAATGCATATAAAGGGCTTTGCCTCCTTTGGTGAGTTTCATTTTTTCTTCGGTACACTCCCAGTCTTTGAAACGGGTATTGTTAGCCAGGCATTCCAGTTCAAGGGCTTTCAAGCCATCCTTATCATTGGCATGCAAAAGCGGTGTGCGGCGTTGCATTACCGAAAACGGAGCCCAGCTTTTGGGATAGACGATATCGGCATCGCGGAAAGCTTCGTCCATGCTGTTTACAACGCGGAATTTGCCTCCCGAAGCAACTGCGTTTTTTCCGGCGAGTTCTACTACATCAGGAATCAGCGAATAGCCTTCGGGATAGGCCAGATCCACTTCCATCCCGAAACGGGTCATCAAACCGATAATACCTTGTGGCACCGACAGTGGTTTTCCATAACTTGGTGAATAGGCCCAGGTCATGGCAATTTTTTTGCCTTTCAGCTTGTCGAGCCCGCCATAATAATCGGCCAGGTGCATGAGGTCGGCCATTGCCTGCGTAGGATGGTCGATATCGCATTGCAGGTTTACAATTCCGGGACGTTGTGGAAGAACGCCATTCTGAAATCCGTCATCCAGTGCGTTTCCTACTTCCTGCATGTAAGTATGTCCTTCACCCAGGAACATATCATCGCGTATGCCGATAATGTCGGTTAAAAAGCTGATCATATTGGCTGTTTCGCGAACGGTTTCGCCGTGGGCAATCTGCGAGGTGCTTTCGTCCAGATCCTGAACTTCGAGGCCTAAAAGATTGCAGGCCGAAGCAAATGAAAACCGGGTGCGGGTTGAGTTATCACGGAAATTGGAAATTGCCAGACCCGAATCGAAACATCGTGCCGAAATATTATGATCGCGCAGGTATTTCAGGGCTTCTGCTACCAGCAGGGTTTGTTTCAGTTCATCTTCGGTTTTATCCCAGGTAAGCAGGAAATCCTTCCCGTAAAGGTTCGTTTTAAGTTTTATAAGTTCTTCAATGATTTGGATAAATGGTTTCATGGCTTGGGTAATTGGGTTTTTGTGTTGGTTTGAGTTTGGAGTCGGAAGNNGAAGACCGAAGACCGAAGATCGAAGTCGGAAGTCCGGAAACCGGAATCCGGAATCCGAAGTCCGGGGATATACAATTTCACTTAGATTAAAAAGGCATAAGCCGCATAAAAAGCTGCCGCAGTTTCCAGATGATCTATCGGGACTTTTTCGTTGGGGGCATGGGCATAAATTTCGTTGCCCGGGCCAAAACCAATGATCGGGATTCCGTAATAGCCGTTTATGGTTACGCCGTTGGTGGAAAAAGTCCACTTATCAACAATCGGATCTTTACCGAAAAGTCCGGTAAACGCTTCAACTCCGGTTGTTACCACCTTGTCTTCTGCCGGTATTTTCCAAGTTGGGTAATATTTCTCCATTCCGTATTTCAGGCCGGTATATGCAACTTCCTCGTAATACAACACTTCAACCGTAGCATCCATGTCTTTGATGATTTCCTGTATTTCAGCTACTGCTGATTCCTTGGTTTCGCCCCAGGTAAGGCGGCGATCGAGGTGGAATTGCGCGTAATCGGCTACAGCACAAAGTGATGGGCTACCTGATTTTATTTCTGAAATAGTTACGGAACCTTTACCAAGAAATTCGTCAGTGCCCAGTCGCTCGTTCAGTTTTTCAATTTCGAGGGCGGCACGGGCAGCCATATAAATGGCATTTTTGCCCCGTTCGGGTGCGCTGCCGTGGCACGAAAGTCCTTTAAACCGAACCAGTATTTCCATCCGGCCGCGGTGACCACGGTAAATATTGAGGTTGGTAGGTTCGGTGCTGATGGCGTAATCGGGACGTACATTTTCTTCTTCCACCAGGTATTTCCAGCAAAGGCCGTCGCAGTCTTCTTCCATTACGCTTCCTACAACCAGCACGGTGAGGTCGCGGTCAAAACCCAGTTCTTTAAGTATGCGCCCGCTGGTAACAGCCGCTGCCGGACCGCCTTTCTGATCCACAGTTCCACGTCCGTGTACAAAACCATCTTTAATTTCACCGCTAAAGGGATCAAAGGTCCAGTTAGCCGGATTGCCGACATCCACAGTGTCCATGTGGCCATCAATAGCCAGTATGCGTTTTCCGTTACCAATGCGGCCAATAACATTTCCAAGTCCGTCGATGCGTACTTCATCGAAACCAGCTTCTTCCATCTGGCGTTTCAGTTCCAGTTGTACATCTTTTTCGTACATGCTGGTCGATTTTATCTTCACCAGTTTCGAAAGGTTTTGAGCGGTGTAGTCGCTGTACTTGTGTGAGAGTTCGTTGATTTTTTCGAGTAATTCGTTCATTTGTCTGTTCTATATTTTGAGTTTGCGAATATGCTTTTAGATGATTCAGGCACTCATATTTTTTCTAATTTTTTCGATACTTACCAGTACCACTTCAGCCGTAGCGGGCAACGAAAACTGAGGTTCAAATTCATGATTTCCGACTGCCGAAACGGCATCTTTTATAGCCAGCCATACCGAAAATGCCAGCATCAGCGGAGGCTCACCCACGGCTTTGCTTTTACGGATAGTACCCTGGTTGGGATAGCCTTTTAAAAGCTCAACATTAAAAATGGCAGGAATATCGTTCACCGTTGGAATCTTATAGGTATCAGGCGAATGAGTGAGTAAATGTCCGTTTTTATCCCACTTTATTTCTTCGGTAGTAACCCAGCCAACGCCTTGTATAAATCCGCCTTCAACCTGGCCGATATCAATTTCCTCATTCAGCGAATCGCCCACATCATGTAAAATATCGCTGCGTAAAAGTTTGTATTCACCGGTAAGCACATCCACTTCCACTTCAGAAACCGACATACCATAAGCATAATAATAGAATGGATTTCCTTTGCCCAGTTCGCGGTCGTAGAATATGCCGGGCGTTTTATAAAAGCCTGTAGCGCTCAGGCTTACCTGGTTCAGGTAGGCTTTATTTACCAGTTCGCGGAAAGCGATTTTTTCTTCCGGATGTGATGCGGCAAAAATGTAGTTTTCGGCGAAAATGATCTGATCAGCGGCGATGGAGTCGATATTCAGCCTGGTTTTCAGCATTTCAACAGCCACATCAGCAAGCCGTAATTTCAGTTTCCCGATGGCATTTTGCACCGCCATTCCGTTCAGGTCGCTGCCTGATGACGCGGCGGTTGCAGAGGTATTCGGGACTTTTGAAGTATTGGTAACGTTCACCTTGATAAAATCGGGCGACACACCGAACTCAGCGGAAGCAATGCCATGTATTTTTGTATTCAGACCTTGCCCCATTTCAGTACCGCCATGATTTACAGCAATGGTTCCATCGGTGTAAATATGCACCAAAGCCCCGGCCTGGTTTAGGAAAGCGGTGGTAAAGGAGATTCCGAATTTTACAGGAGTAAGTGCAATTCCACGTTTTATAAATTCGTGTTCGCGGTTAAATTTTTCAATTTCATGCCTGCGGTTCGCATAACCCGACGACTCCAGCAATTGGTCGTACATCACGTGTAAATGGTTATTCGAAATCGTTTCTCCGTAAGGCGTAATATTTCTATTGTTGAATCCGTAAAAATTGAGTTTGCGGATTTCTGAAGCCTCTTTTTTAAGATAGCGCGCCATGCGGTCGATGGCAGTTTCGATAACAGCCATTCCCTGTGGACCACCAAAACCCCGGAAGGCTGTGTTTGAAGGCAGGTTGGTTTTGTAGGCTTTGCCAACAATTTTGCAATTAGGGATATAATAAGCATTTTCGGCATGAAGCATGGCCCTTTCGAGGATGGCACGGCTTAGGTCGGTGGCGGCTCCGGCATCGGAATTTAATTCGACTGAATAGGCAAGAATTCTGCCCTCATCATTAAATGCGATCTGGTATTTCGACAGAAAACGGTGGCGTTTGCCGGTCATTTTCTGGTCGTCGTCGCGGAAAAGATGAATGCCCACAGGTCTTCGTGTTGCGTTGGCAAGCAAGGCGGCCCAGGCAGCCACATGGTTGCCCTGCGTTTCCTTTCCGCCAAAGCCTCCGCCCATTCGTCGTACTTCAACATCTACTTCATTTTTCGAAATACCCAAAACTTCGGCAACAATGGCCTGTGTTTCGGCCGGATTCTGGCTCGAGGCATGAATCAGCATTTCTTTTCCTTCGCCGGGAATGGCAAGAGCCGACTGAGTTTCAAGATACCAGTGTTCCTGAGCGCCGGTTTCGAGTTCGCCCGAGATGATGTGCGGCGCCGATTTAAAAACGTCTTCAACATTTCCAGTTTCAATACATCGTGGAGCTGTAATCAGGTTGTCCTTTTTAATGGCATCCTGTAAAGTAAGAATATGCTCCAATTCTTCGAACTCTATACGGATCAGCTTTTCGGCTGCGAGTGCTGCTTCTTCGGTTTCGGCGGCAATGAGGGCGATTGCTTGTCCGATAAACGTAACTTCATCATCAGCAAGGCAAAGTTCATCGTGAATTACCGGGCCCATCTGGTTTTCGCCGGGAATATCCTTGCTGGTAAGTATTGCGGCAATTCCATTCAGTTTTAACGCGGCTTTTATATCAAGCAAACTGATGCGGGCATGGGCAACCGGGCTGTAAACAACTCTGCCGACAAGTTGCCGGTGTGTGGTTATATCATTAACATATACCGACTTCCCGGCTACATGTTTTATGGCGCTGTCGTGTTTCAGGTCAGTTTTTTTCATAGCCCGGAAGTTGTTTCAGCGTAAAATTTTAAAAGAAGATTGCGGGCAACCAGGTTGCGGTATTCAGATCCCGCACGGGCATCGCTCAGCGGCGAAAATTCGCCGGCCAGAATTTTCATGGCGTATTCCACGTTTGGCCGTGTCCAAGGTTTGCCAACAAGATGTTTTTCGGTATCAGTGGCACGTTTGGGCATATCAGCCATCCCACCAAAAGCGAGAATAATTTCTTTCACGGTACCGTTTTCGAGCCGCAGCGAAAAACCGCCGCTTACGGTCGAAATATCCAGGTCTTTGCGTTTCGATACTTTATAGGATCTGATAATGGTTCCAGGTTCGGGTTTTGGAATATGAACTGCCGAAATCAGTTCGTTAGGCCGTAAATTGGTTGAACGGTAGCCTTTTATAAATTCGTCCATGCGGATAGTGCGGTCGAAGGTTACGGATTGCAACTTAACCTTTGCTTTGTATGCCAGCATCAGCGGCAGCATGTCGCCAATAGGCGATGCCGAACCAATATTCCCGCCAAGGGTTGCCAGGTTTCGGATTTGCAACGATCCGAAGATTTTAAGTGTTTGATGGATTGCAGGGAGCTTTTCAACGGAAAGAGACTTGAGATTTTCGAGTGATAGCCCGGCACCGATTTTGTAACCTTGCTGATCTTCAACAAAATATTTAAGTTCACTAACATCCGAAATATCAAGAATTTCGGATAGAATCTCGTGTTTTTTAGTCTGTCGCAAAGCCGAATCGGTGGCACCGCTGATAATAAGCGCACATGGAAATTTATTTCTTATAGCCAGGGCATCAGCCAGTTTTAATGGCTTGTAATATTTTTGAGCGGAAGTTTCAATTTCGAGGGGCGAGCGGTCACGGTTTATTTCATCAAGCAGGTTGCAGATTTTTTTTTCGTGAAGTTTAAATTTGTCGGTATCCATGCAGGAACAGGCATGTTCGGCAGCTTTTATAATGGGCTTGTAGCCTGTGCAACGGCAAAGATTACCGGTTAGCGCATCTTCAATAACTTCTCTTTCCGGTTTATGATGGTTTTTATACAGACCGAACAGCGACATCACGATGCCGGGAGTGCAATACCCGCACTGGCTTCCGTTGTGGTTTACCATTTCCTGCTGCACGGGATGAAGTACATCTTTATCGGCCAGGCTTTCAACAGTAATAAGCTGTTTGCCATGAATCATGGGCAGGAAAACCAGGCAACTGTCGATGGTTTTATACCTGAGCTTCCCTTCCTGGTTTTCAGCAATTACCACGGTACAGGCACCGCAGTCGCCTTCGGCACAGCCCTCCTTAACGCCTTTGTGAAAAGGAAAGGAACGAAGATAATTGAGTACGGTGGTTGTTGGTTTTAATTCAGGATGGGCGTTAAAATCTACTGTTACTATCTTGTCGTTCAGCACGAACTGTATTGTATCCCTTGATTCGCTCATGATTTTTTAAGGGTGTTTTTTACATCTATCATTTTGGCAATGATGCTGATGGCTATTTCGGCCGGAGTTTCGGCAGCAAAAGGAATACCAATGGGCATATCGACTTTATCAAGCGTTTCCGGTGATACATGATGGGTTTCGATGGCTTTTTTACGGATCTCAGCTACTTTGCGTTTGCTGCCTATCATGCCCAGGTATGCATAGTCGCGTCCTACACAGGCGGCAAGCACTTTCTCGTCGTATTCATGCTGGTGGGTTACTACCACTACGTATGTGTTTTTATCGAACGAAAGTGCATCAATAGTTTGCAGGTAATCACCAACCTGTGTTTCAATGCCTGGCAGGTTCCAGTTTTCG
>DGQJ01000357.1:23667-24426 GCA_002389705.1 Bacteroidales bacterium UBA4417 | reverse complement strand
TGAATAAGCAATAATCAGCGATGGTCCCGGGTAAGCTTCAGCTTCGCGGAGCGCTTTCAGGTATTGGGTCTGGTTAGCGCCCATGGCAACCTGTGCCACATACACATATCCATAGCTCATAGCCATCATACCCAGGTCTTTTTTGCGAACCTGTTTGCCTGAAGCGGCAAATTTGGCAACAGCACCTACCGGGGTCGATTTGGAAGCCTGTCCTCCGGTGTTTGAATACACTTCGGTATCCAGAACCAGGATGTTAACATCTTCGCCTGATGCAAGTACATGGTCAAGTCCACCGTATCCGATGTCGTAAGCCCAACCGTCGCCACCGAACATCCAAACCGATTTCTTGATAAAGTACTGTTTTAAAGCCACCAGTTCTTTTGCGATATCGGAGGTTGAAGCTTCGAGCAAAGGAAGAACTTTAGCAGTTGCTTCTTTCGAGAGTTGTGCGTTGTCCTTATTGGCAACCCATTCGGCACAGGCTTCTTTCAGCTCGGCGCTGAAATCGCCATTGATGATTAACTGCATGCGTTCGGCAATGCGGGTGCGCAGTTTATTTACGCCCATGGCCATACCAAAGCCGTATTCAGCATTGTCTTCGAACAGGGAGTTTGCCCATGACGGACCACAACCATTTGCGTTGGTAGTATATGGTGTTGAAGGAGCCGACCCGCCATAGATGGATGAACATCCTGTTGCATTGGCAACCATCATCCTGTCGCCGTAAAGCTGGGTAATAAGCTTGATATACGGAGTTTC
>DGQJ01000357.1:894-23622 GCA_002389705.1 Bacteroidales bacterium UBA4417 | reverse complement strand
TTCATAACCAAAGCCTTGGTTTTGGCCGGGCAAACATCAGCACAGTTACCGCAACCGGTACAATCGAGCGGGCTGATCTGGATGCGGAACTGCAAACCATCGAAAGTTTTTGGAATTGCTTTCAGGGTAGCTGTACCTTCCGGTAAATCTTTCAGTTCGTCTTCGTTAAGCAGGAACGGGCGGATAACAGCGTGCGGACAAACAAATGCACACTGGTTACACTGTATACAGTTATCCGAAATCCATTCGGGAACATTAACGGCAATACCACGTTTTTCGTAAGCAGCGGTGCCTTGCGGGAAAGTACCGTCTTCACGGCCCAGGAATGCACTTACCGGTAAATCATCACCTTTCTGGCTGTTGATAGGCTCAACAACATTTTTGATGAAATCAGGAATATTGCGTGTATCCTTTGAAGGATTAATTACGATATTTTTCCACTCAGCCGGAATGCTCACTTCAGTAACAGCAGCGCCTCTTTCGATAGCGGCAATATTCATGGCTACAATTTCCTCACCCTTACGGCCGAAGGTCTTTTTAACAGCAGTTTTCATTGCTGTAAGCGCCAGTTCGTACGGAATAACTTCGGAAATTTTAAAGAAAGCAGCCTGCAGTATGGTGTTGGTACGGTTACCCAATCCGATTTCTTCAGCAATGCTGGTAGCATTGATAATGAAGAACCTGATTTCGTTTTCGGCCATGTATTTTTTCATGGTGTCGGGCAAACGGTGTTTGCTTTCTTCCGCATCCCAGATGCTGTTAAGCAGGAATGTACCTCCTTTTTTCAATCCTTTGAGCAGATCGTATTTATTGAGGTATGCCGGAACGTGGCATGCCACAAAGTCGGGGGTATTTACCAGGTATGGGGAACGGATGGGTTTATCGCCAAAACGAAGGTGAGAGGTTGTGATACCGCCCGATTTCTTCGAATCGTATGCAAAATAGGCCTGAGCATATTTATCGGTGTTGTCGCCAATAATTTTAATTGAGTTTTTGTTGGCACCAACAGTTCCGTCGGATCCTAAACCAAAGAATTTAGCCTGGAAAGTTCCGCTGTCGGAAAGATCAATTTCGGGAAGCAGAGGAAGCGAAGTAAAGGATACATCGTCAACAATACCTACTGTGAAATGATTTTTAGGCTCATTCATTTTCAGGTTGTTGAAAACCGAAATCATCATGGCAGGGGTAGTATCTTTGGAGCTGAGTCCGTAACGACCACCGATGATGAGGGGTTTGTTAGCCCTGTCGTAGAAAATATCGCGGATATCGAGATACAAAGGATCGCCGGTTGCTCCGGGCTCTTTGGTACGGTCGAGTACACAGATGCGTTTTACTGATTCAGGAAGGACATTGAAGAAATACTTAGGTGAGAACGGACGATAGAGGTGAACGCTGATCAATCCCAGTTTTTCGCCTTTAGCATTCAGGTGGTCAATAACTTCCTTAAGGGTTTCGGTAATTGAACCCATGGCTACTACGATGTTTTCGGCATCTTTAGCACCGTAGTAAGTAAATGGATGGTATTCGCGGCCGGTTTGTTTGCTGATTACCTGCATATATTCTTCAACGATATCAGGAACTGCATCGTAGAAAAGGTTGGCAGCTTCGCGGCTCTGGAAATATACATCGGGATTCTGGGCAGTACCGCGGGTTACGGGGTGCTCAGGATTGAGCGCGCGATCGCGGAATTCTTTCAGTGCATCGTAATCCAGCAGTTTGGCGAGGTCTTCGGTTTCAGGATATTCTACTTTCTGAATTTCGTGCGAAGTACGGAAGCCATCGAAGAAGTGCATAAAAGGCACCCTCGAACGGATTGATGCAAGGTGAGCAATACCAGCTATATCCATTATTTCCTGTACGCTGCCGGTTGCAAGCATAGCAAAACCGGTCTGGCGGGTTGAATAAATGTCGCTATGATCTCCAAAAATTGAAAGAGCCTGTGCAGCAAGGCTACGAGCTGAAACGTGAAAAACAGCCGGTAATAATTCACCAGCCATTTTATACATGTTAGGTATCATTAACAATAATCCCTGCGATGCAGTATAGGTAGTTGTAAGCGCACCAGCCTGCAATGAACCATGTACCGCACCGGCAGCACCGCCTTCGCTTTGCATTTCAACAACGCGTACGGTTTCGCCAAAAATGTTCTTACGGCCATAGGCAGCCCATTCATCAACATATTCTGCCATGGTAGATGATGGTGTGATCGGGTATATGGCAGCCACTTCGCTGAACATATATGCTATGTGCGCAGCAGCATAATTTCCGTCACAGGTTACATACTTCTTTTTTTCACTCATATGTTTGGTTATTAGATTATTGACTAAGGTATAATTGAATTCTGCATTTCTCACAAAAGCGGTGCAAAATTACTTTTTTATAAGGAATTGCGCGGTAGTAAATCTAAAAAATTAAGTATATTCGGCTAATTTAAAATGATTATAGATTAGAACATTTTTCATAATCAACGGTTTAACTCTATAACAGTAAGCCAGTCCGGAATTTAGCAGCAGTAAAAAAATTAAGTATATCAATACTTATATCTGAAAAATTTATTAATTTTCCGCTTTGAAACAGAAAACCAAACAAATAATTAATTAATACTATTAAAACTTAGGGGGAAACAATATGATCAACCTTGCCACAAATTACATGGGAATTGAGCTTAAAAATCCGATCATTGCCGGTGCAAGCAGCATGTCGTCGGACCTAAGTATGCTGAAAAAACTCGAAGAAGCCGGGGCAGCTGCCGTGGTGTATAAAACCTTGTTCGAAGAGCAGATTAACCTCGAAGGGGCTCAATTTGATGATCAGTTGAATTCGATGGGCGGCCTGCATGCTGAAATGACAAGCCTGTATCCCAAGCTTCAGTTTGCTGGTCCGGAGGCACACCTGGTGAATCTGCGCAAAGCTAAAGAAACACTGGGTATACCGGTTATTGCCAGCCTCAACTGCCTGTACGACAACACCTGGATTGAATATGCCCGGCTGATTGAAAAAACGGGTGTCGACGGACTTGAACTGAACTTTTATTTTGTACCTGGCGATTTTGAAGCCGACGGACACTCCATCGAAGACGTACACCTCGACCTGGTGAAAACCATCAAATCAAAAATAACGATTCCGGTAAGTGTAAAGTTGAGTGTATTTTATTCGAACCCGCTCAATTTTATCTCACGTCTCGATAAAGCCGGCGTAAACGGAGTTGTAATTTTTAACCGTATGTTTGAGCCTGAAATTAACGTGCAGGATGTTAAACATGTTGCACCTTTCTACCTCAGCCATGAAGGCGATTACAGGCTGGCGTTGCGTTATGCCGGTTTGCTGTATGGTAATGTAAAAACAAAGGTTTGTGCCAACACCGGGATATACCAGGGCAAAGACGTGATAAAAATGCTGCTTGCCGGTGCCGATTGCGTGCAGGTGGTTAGTACGCTTTACAAAAACAAGCCTGAGTACATTGCTACCATGCTTGGTGAAATTGAAGCCTGGATGGAATCGAAAAACTATACCTCCATCTCCGATTTTAAAGGTAAGCTCTCGAAAAAAGAACTGAAAGACCCGTTTGTTTACAAACGCGGGCAGTATATCGATTTATTGCTGGGCTCCGAGCAATTGCTCAAGTAATACCTGCCATACCAACACATATAGAAATAACCCTGTGTACTAAAACCAGGGTTATTTTTTTGAAACAACCAGGTGCCGGCAAGCACAAAAAAAACCGGCGGGAACCGGTTTTTTGGGTTTACGGGCTGTGGGAAAGTAATTAATTGAGCTGCAATTTCTCTAAAATATTTTTGGCTTCCTGTCTGTGGAAATTATCGGGGTTTGAAGCTACTACCATAAACTGGTCGATGGCTTTTTCCTTCTGATTATTTTTCAGATAACAAAGTCCGAGGTACCATTCGGCATGTTCAATATACAGGTTATCGTTTTGGTTGATAATGGTATTGAAAGCCTTGATAGAGTTCTCGTAGTTTTTAGTTTCGATGTTCGAAATTCCGTAGTAAAACCAAACGGCTATATTCGAATTGTCCTTATTCAGGATGTTTTTGAACAGAACAGATGCGGTTGCAAAATCCTTTTGCTGGAATTTGATAACAGCCTCAAGTATATTCTGATCACCACGTGTTTGGTCTACAATATTATCGGAATTATAATACTGTGAGAAAAGTGCATCATTCGAAACATTCCGACTGGTTTGCAGGTACATCGTAGCAGCAACAGCGCACAATACCAGTAACGAAGCCGCAGCATACCACCACTTGCGGGTA
This sequence comes from Bacteroidales bacterium UBA4417, assembly GCA_002389705.1. Lineage (GTDB taxonomy): Bacteria > Bacteroidota > Bacteroidia > Bacteroidales > UBA4417 > UBA4417. Next base: position 19,348 of record DGQJ01000357.1, on the reverse strand, counting down.
TGCATACGCACTACCGTCACTTCGGAACGCGTTGCGCGGTTTGCGTTGATAACAGCAATGAGTTTGCTCCTCAAATCAACAATATCTTCCCTTTCAATAGCTGAATCAATCAATTGTGAAAGTTTTAGCTCTTCGGCCAATCCCGGATTTGAGCTTAGCTCCTTTTTGAATGCGTTTCTCTCGGTGGCAGTCATTTCATTGGCAAGGTATTGCTCAATGCTGGCGGAGTGTTTGAAATTAGTTGTCATTTTTGATTATTTTTTGACTTCGTGGATCACTAGCAATGCGTTTTTTCAACTCTTCTTTACAAAGATACTTCCTGGTTTTGGCATACTTTTCAGTTTTATATCCAAGCATCGAAGCAATCTCCCGCAAAGGAATATTCTTGGTAAATAACCGCAACAGTTTCTGGCAGTCATCAGCTAACGACAGAAAATGTATCTGAATAATCCTGTGCAATTCGGCCTCTTCTAAACTTGCTTCCTGGAGCATGTCTTTTGGCAGATCAATATACTCTTCTACATCGGTGAGTTTATCGAATATGGCTTTGCGCTTGTTAAGCTTTTGCAGCCAGAGGTTTCGGCAAACAGAGTACATGTAGGTTTTAAAAGAACTGGTAAGTTTTAATTGGTTCAGGCTAATTTTATTATAAATGATGATAATCCCGTCCTGAAATACATCCTCAGCATCCTCACCTGACCCTCCATTCTCGGTAACCAGAAATCTGATCAGTGGAAAATACTCTTTGTAGATGAAATTAATGATGTAATCACTCCTTAACCTCAATCCTTCCTGTATGGCTTCATCAGAATAATGTATCATCACTTGCTATATTATCCAGATTTTAAAAAAAGGTAATACCATTTCGAAAGTTTTTTTCAATATTTTTTGAAACTTTTTTCTTAACCTCTGTTTTTCAATTCATTAGACCAATTTAAACTTATCAACATTTTACATCCACTTAGGCAAAAATTGCAAAAACAACAACACTTTCCGGCAATTTCTATTGCAAAGATGGCACAAATTTACATTTGATTAGTAAATATTTTTCGAAACTCATATTACCTTTTTTGAAATCATGGATTAAGACATGTAACGTATAAAGGAGGAGTGTCACTTTATGTATGTAAGTTAACCTGATTACTCGGACACATACCTTCAGAAAAATTTACATAAATCCAAAAACCAAAAAAAATTACAACTAAAGAAAAACGCCATGAAAAACAAAATTACCTTCGTAATGCTTCTTATGTTAGCATTAGTTTCAGTTCAGACTCTTAAAGCAGCAGAACTTCGCGGACAGGCTCTTTACCAGGGCGATTCGGCCAGGCCTATAGGTTATGTTATGGTAACACTTAAAAATATTGATAATAATTCAATGCTGACTTATAAAACGGGGGCCGATGGAATTTATACATTCACTAACCTGGCTGCCGGTAATTACACGATTACAGGAACAACCAACATTGCAAGCAAAGGCGCAACTTATTACGATGCTATGCTATTGTTTTTGCACCTGGCGGGCAGACTCGAATTTACACCGCTGCAGATGCTGGCTTCCGATGTTAACGGATCGGGCAGTGTGAACTGGCAGGACTATACTCTTTTTCTGAAAAACCTGCTACTGAGGAAACCTTTCCCGGTTGATCCATGGAGGTTTGAAATAAAAAGCATTACCTTAACAAATATGAAAGGTACCGAATACAATCCCAAAGGTATTGGCGGAACCTGTTCTGGTGATGTTGGAGGTACTTTTGTTCCAACGGCTAATACAACCCCGGCAGTCCCGGTTGCACAGGAAGGTGAAATTTCGGTAAGCAGCGGCGAATCGTTTTCCACCGAAATCATTACCCGTAACCCGCTGTCCATTACAGGCGCAGGTTTAATCATCAACTATCCGTCGGAACTGCTCGATATTGAGTCAGTCGAATTTAAGGGCACAGGATACGAATACAATATTGAAAACGGCCAGATCAGGGTAATATGGGGTGATCCAAATACCCAGCCTGTTAATTTCAACGCCGGTGAAGCTTTTATTACAATACACGGTACCAGCACCTCTGCTTTTGGCGAAGGAATGACGGCTACCCTCAATATGGACAAGAATACAAGCCTTGTAAATGCAGCTATCCAGAACGAAAGCAAACTCAACTTTGCATCGCCGCTCATTAAATTTGGGAAACCTTCGCTCAAGCTGAGCAACTACCCCAATCCGTTTAAAAATTCGACAAAACTAAACATCTATGCGCCCGAGTCAGGCAATGCAACCATCGAGGTTTATGGCACCAACGGGCAATTAGTAAAACGGATTTCAACCGGACAACTGAATGCAGGCTACCAGGAATATACCCTCGAAGCATCGCAACTTGCAAAAGGTTATTACATCTGTAAAGTTCGGATACAGGCAAAAACATCGGAATATAACAACACAATCCGCCTACTCAAAGCTGAATAATTATTAACCGTTTATAGTTCATAAAAAAGGAGCTAAACGCTCCTTTTTTTTATGCCTTACCGGCAACTTTGTGTTATCTTTGTCCTACCACCACAAATCACGATCAACTCCCATACATACACACAAAATTTTGCCCTATGAAAAGGCCTCCGGCATTATTTTGCTTACGGTTTCTATTGTTCTCATTACTTGTAGTTCTGGTTGCATGTAATAACTCTGCAAAAGATAGTTCACAAAAGCAACATCTGTCGGATCAAGTATTTGCCGAACAATTAAAAAACCGGGGAAGTTACGATTCAGCTGTCATTTTTTTCAGAAAATCCGTTGATTATAACCTGAAAAATAAACAATACGCTACATGGGTTGAGAGCATTTCAGGCATGATTGATTGTTTCAGGTCTAAAGGCGACCTTGACCAGGCCATGCAACTTACGGATCAATCGCTTGCCCTGGCTGTGACCAAAATTGATACAGCCGGAAACCTGTATAACGGGCTTATCCATAAAAAGGCCTTACTATATTCCGATAAGCGGCAATTTGCCGAGGCTGCAGCGCTTTTCAACCGTAACATCCGGACTTACTTAAGCCGTTTGTCAGTACCCGATACCGGGCTGGCGTTGTCGTACAATGGTATGGGAACTGTGTTCCTGTACCAGAACCGTTTCGAAGAAGCCCTGGGCGAATACCAGAAAGCAATTGAAACTTACCAGCAGGCAAACCGGGTAAAAAGTTCGAATTATGCAAGTTCATTGCAAAACATCGGGATTGTATATTCCATGACCAGCAACTACGAAAAAGCTGAGCAGTATTTCTTAAAATCGCTGAAAGTTAACCAGGAAGTGCTTCAGCCCAACGATCCTAAACTGGCCTCGTTGTATGTGAATATGGGAAGATTTTACCAGCTTATCCGTAATGACCTGAAAGCTATCGAGTACCTGAAAAAAGCTGAAATTTTTTATATCTCACAAAATCAATCCAATACCATATTGGCAGGGTCACTTTTTCTCAATATGGGAGTAACGTATATTTATACTGCCGATTACGAAAAAGCCCAAAGCTATCTCGACAAATCCCTGGAAATAATACTGGAGAAAACACCCGGAAACCAGGCTGACTTGCTGACCCTGTACAATAACATGGGATTTATAGCAGAAAAAAAAGGGAATTATACCACGGCTATAAGCTATTATTCCAAAGGATTATCCATCGGAACCAAACTGACAAACTCGGTGAAAATTTTAAGAGGGCTGGCAAATGTATACTTCCGGATGAATGATAAAACCATGGCCGACCTTTACTATAAACAGGCATTGGCCAAAAGTATTGAAATGTACGGCGAAGAAAATTCGGAAACGGCACTAACCTATTTGAGATATGGCGATTTTTTATCAGATGTTGGTGATAAAAAAGCAATTGTGTACCTCAATAAATCACTGGAACTCTATAAGAAAGCATTTGGGAATGTTAACATCGATGTATCAACCGCATATAATTACATAGGCCGGTATTACGACCGGGTAAACGATTACAACAAAAGCCTGCGGTATATGCAGTTTTCACTGATAGCCGGTTTCCCGGGATTTACTTCGCAAAACATTACTGATAACCCTGCCATTTCAGCCGAAAACCTGAACGAGAACCTTTTAAACCCGCTTATCAGCAAAGCCACAGCACTGCTCAGGCTCTACCTTTCGGACTCAACACGTACCGATTTACTCAAGAACAGCATAACCACTTTTAACCTTGCCCTGAAAATGGTTGAAATGCTGCGCTCAACCTACCAGGACGAAAACAGCAAATTGTTTATTTCCGAGAACGAAAAAACCACATTTTCGAACGCACTGCTGGCACAGGTGGCACTGTATAACAAAACCAAACGCCCCGAGGCCATGGATGAAGCTTTCAGCCTGTGCGAAAAAGGGAAATCAGCTGTATTGTTGTCGCACCTGCGCGACAAGGAAGCACGCAATATCGGACGCATCCCCGAAAACCTGCTGAACCAGGACGCCAGCCTGAAATCAGAAATCTATTTCTACAATAAACAGATTCACGATCAGAAATTACTGCCCGATCCGGACGAAACAAAAATTAAAATGTGGAACAGCAGGCTTTTTGACCTGAACCGTAAACAGGATGAACTCATTAAATCAATCGAAAAAAATTACCCCGCATATTACAACCTCAAATACGATAATTCGGTAATTTCCATTGCCGACATACAGAAAAAACTTTCGCCAGGACAAGCCATGATTGAGTTTACATTAGCCGACTCGACCTTATACATTTTTGCAATAACTGCCCGCGACAAAAAACTTGTAACCTCCCCTATCGATAAATCATTTGCAGGGAATATGGCTACGCTCAGAGACCAGCTAACCGGAAAAGAATTCAACAATTACACGGCTGCTGATTTCAAGACATTTGTTTTTGCATCCTATTCAGTTTATAAACAACTGTTGCAACCTATTGAGCCGATTATTAAAGGGAAAGAACTGATACTTATACCTGATGCCGAACTGGGATACCTTTCATTCGATGTGCTGCTTACCAGGCTGCCCGATACCAACAAGCCAACCTACCGGAAACTGCCTTACCTCATTCGCGAATCGGCAATCGCCTATGCCCCATCAGCAACCACTTTCTTCGATGAAATGAGCATTCGCAAAACGAATAAAAACAGCCGGATACTTGCATTTGGCCCAGCATATAATGAGTCCAATGAAGTTCTGAACCAGAAGGATGAAAACGGGAAACTGCTACGTAACACCCTTGCCAACCTGACCAATACCAAGGAAGAAATTAAAAGCCTGAGCGAATATTTTAATGTAAAATCTTTCACGGGCAACGAGGCTACCGAGACCGCATTTAAACAAAACGCGCGCAATTACAGGGTATTACATCTGGCCATGCACACGCTTATCAACAACGAAAACCCTTTATATTCCAAACTTATATTCTTCAGGGCTAAAGGCGACACCATTGATGATGGCATGTTGAATGCTTCCGAACTGATCAATATGGAACTAAAGGCCGATATGGCTGTACTCAGTGCATGTAATACCGGCTCAGGAAAGATGAGGAAAGGTGAAGGAATCATGAGCCTTTCGCGCGATTTCTTTTACGCAGGTGTACCCGGAATTATAATGACCGCCTGGGCTGTTGAAGACCGATCGGGGGTGAAATTAATGGACTATTTCTACAAATATATCGCACAGGGCAAACCCCGGCACGAAGCCCTGCGCCTGGCAAAAATTGAGTATCTCGATAACTGCGACAAACTTACCTCGCACCCTCACTATTGGGCAGCTTATATGAATGTGGGCGATGTAAGCCCGCTGGAAGGATTTGCAAAAAAGCAAACACCATTTTCCACTTACGGAACCATTGCTTCGTTGCTGGCTATAACGGTACTGTTGTATTTTGCATGGAGGTATAAAAAGCACGTATCATAAACAGGTACATTCCCCAGGCCGATTTTATCTATTTTTGCAAAAAAAACATCGTGATTTTACCCGCTACTTTCGAAGAGAAAACTGGTTTTAATGTCATCCGGCAGATGCTTACTGGCTATTGCCTGGGCGAAGGCGGCAAAGCGCGGGTTGCTGCAATAGCGTTCAGCAACCAGCCTGAAACTTTAAATAACCAGCTCAGTATTACAGATGAATTCCGTACCCTGCTGCTTACCGTTTTTGGCTATCCGGCTTCGGAGTACCATAACCTTGATGAGGAACTCACCCATATCCTGGTGCCGGGAACTTTTATGGCTACCGAAACATTGGTGCTTCTGCGGTCGTCCTACATCAGCTATACCAGTTGTATCCATTTTATTTCCGAAACATCTCCCCTGACTTTTCCGTACATGCATAGTTTACTTGCAGGCCAGGTTACAGAACCGTCAATCGTTGCCGGTATCAACCGGGTTATTGATATGGAAGGTAATGTACGCGATAATGCTTCGCCTGCACTGCTCGATATCAGGAAAAGCTTGTCGCGGCTGGTACACATGATTGATAAAAAAATTGCACAGGCGCTCACCCAGGCTAAACTCGACAAATATGTTCCGGCCGAAACTGAAATTGTGATGCGCGACGGGCATGCTGTTATTCCTGTAAATGCATCGAACAAACGTAAAATCAGCGGTGTAATTATCGACGAATCAGCCACGGGCCAAACTTCGTACATCGAGCCTACCGAGGTTTTCGAACTGCGCAACAGCATCAGGGAACTCGAATTGGCCGAGCGTCGCGAAATTGTTAAAATCCTGATTGAATTGGCAGATGACCTTCGCCCTTATGTTGAACTACTGAAAGAATCTCTTGATTTCCTGGGACATCTCGATTTTCTGCGTGCCAAAGCCTTGCTTGCCATCGAAACAGGATCGCTGAAACCAATACTGCACAACAGACAATCGTTCAGCTGGCTGCAGGCACGACATCCGTTGCTGATGCTTTCGCTAAAAAAACAGAAACGCGATATTGTACCTTCTGATATTTCGCTGGACGAAAATAACAGGATACTTATAATTTCGGGGCCAAATGCCGGCGGCAAATCGGTACTGCTTAAAACCACAGGCCTGCTGCAATATATGCTTCAGTGTGGACTGTTGATCCCGGTACTTGATACTTCGGAAGCTGGAATTTTCGATCACCTTTTTATAGATATCGGCGACCAGCAGTCGATTGAAAACGATTTGAGTACCTACAGCAGCCACCTGTACAATATCAAAAACCTGCTTCAGGTTGCCAACCCGGCAACCCTGTTCCTGATTGATGAATTTGGTGCTGGTACCGAACCACAGTCGGGCGGCGCTATTGCCGAGGCCGTGCTCGAAACCCTGAATGACAAAAAGGCCTGGGGTGTGGTTACCACGCATTACGCCAACCTAAAATTGCTTGCCTCGAACCACATCGGTTTTGTAAACGGNNCTCAACATTTCATTTCCGAAAGAGGTACTCGAAAAAGCCGGGGAAAAAGTAGGACATGCCAAACTCGATTTCGATAAACAAATGCAGGACCTGGAAGCCGAGAAACTGGAACTCAGCCGCAAAGAAAAACAACTGCAGCAAGCTGACGAAATGCTTGCCGGGCTTATTCAGCGATATACTTCGTTAAAGGAAGAACTGGATAAAAACAAAAAAGAAATTATTGAAAAGGCTAACCTTGAGGCTAAATCCATCCTGAACCGGTCGAACCAGCTCATTGAAAAAACCATCCGCGAAATAAAACAATCGCAGGCTGATGCTGCACGCACCAAACAACTCCGGTCCGAAATCAAAGTTTTAGAAACAAAAATAATTGAGCAGCCTGCCACAGAAATTATTAGCGAAACGGAACCTGAACCGGAAGTTGAACCATTGAAAGCCGAACCCGGCAAACCATTGGTGATAGGCAGCCGCGTTCGGATGAAAGGCCAGCACGAATCGGGCGAAGTAATTGAAATACATGGCAAGGATGCTACCGTTGCATTTAATACAGTAATGGTAAAGGCCAAAATCAGGAATCTGGAAGTAGTTTCGGGCAAAGCTCCCGCCCGAAAGGCCGTGAACCGCGGCGTTTCGTACCAGAACATGGTTAATGATATGAATGCACGTATGGCCAATTTCCGTATTACCATTGATGTAAGAGGAAAACGGGCCGACGAAACCGAAGCCATCATCCAGAAGTATATCGATGAAGCCATTATGCTCCATGTTTCGGAAGTCAGCATACTGCATGGTAAGGGCAACGGGGTGTTACGAAGCATCATCCGCAGTTACCTGTCGCAGATACCAGAAGTAAAACACTACGAAGATGCATCGCTCGAAACCGGCGGATCGGGTATTACGCAGGTTACTTTAAAGTAGAAACAATCAATCGTTTAACCCAAATAAAAAGTACGGAAATGAAAAAGAGCATATACCTGGTTTTGTTAGTCGTGTCAGTAGCTCTGGGCATAATTTCATGCAAATCGAATGCTGCTGACGAAAATATTGTAACACTCACCACCGATAATTTCAACGAGCAAATCGCAACAGGGGTTGTGCTGGTCGATTTTTGGGCTACCTGGTGCATGCCTTGTAAAGCCATGGCCCCGGTTATCGACGAAATTGCATCGCAAACCACCGGTAAAATAAAAGTGGGAAAAGTAGATATAGATAAAAACGGTCTGCTGGCAAGGCAATTTGGCATACAGGCCATTCCCACCCTTGTTATTTTTAAGGATGGCAAACAGGTTGAGACCCTGGTTGGCATGCAATCGAAGGAATCGATCGTTCAGGCGCTTTCAAAATATGTGCCACTTCAATAATTACTTTGCCTGAAGCAGGGCTGCATACAAGTCCTTTTCCTTTCGTGAAAAGCCAGAAACTATCAGGTTGTACGACTCGTCAATCCACTGTTTCAACAAATCATCGGCCAGGGATCCATCAATCAAAACCGTTANNATTTTATTCATATGGTATCCGGGCAGTACGCAGGGATGAAGTTCCCTGAGTTCCAGCACTTTTTCGGGTGTATTTTTAATGTTCATTGATAACGGATCTACCAGGTCAGTAAGCAGAAACATTTTACCAGCTACTTTAAACACCAGGGTCGATTCGTCGAAAGGGAAACTTTCGCTCACTGCGGGTTTCGAGATACAATAATCCCGTAATTCTTCAATATTCATATCACATCTTTAAAGCCTTAAAATTAATGATTTATGTGCATGTGCGGATGTAAAAGGTATTATATTTACAACGGTACTGCATACACCTACAACTAATTAATTGTATCTTTGCCGGTTCACGAAGAATTCGCCCGAGCGCGAAAACACAAATTATTTACTAACAAAAAATTTATGTCCTTAAGCTCCAAATCTTCTGACCTAAAACGCAGAATGCAGGAAGCATTGCGTGGTGGTGGCGATAAAGCCATCCAAAAGCAAAAAGCAACCGGAAAGCTGACAGCGCGCGAACGTATTATCGCGTTACTCGATGCAAAATCATTTCACGAGTACGACTTGTTTGTTGAACATGCCGGCCGTGATTTTGAAATGAGTGACAAATACCTGCCTGGTGATGGTGTTATTACCGGAACAGGAACCATCAACAACTATCCGGTGTGTATTTTCGCACAGGATTTTACCGTTGCCGGAGGTTCGCTTGGTTACATGCATGCCAAAAAGATCACCAAAATCATGGATCATGCCATGAAATTGAAAATTCCACTCATCGGGATCAACGACTCAGGTGGTGCCCGTATTCAGGAAGGGGTGAACTCGCTGGCAGGTTATGGTGAAATTTTCTTCCGTAACACACAGGCTTCAGGGGTAATACCACAAATTTCGGTAATCCTTGGTCCTTGCGCAGGTGGTGCAGTATATTCACCGGCACTTACTGATTTTGTATTTGTGGTTGATAAAATTTCGAAGATGTTTATCACCGGGCCCGAAGTTATTAAAACGGTACTGGGTGAAGAAATATCGATGGAAGAACTTGGTGGTGCAAGGGTACAGGCCGAAACCACAGGTAATGTTCATTTTTTCGCCGAAAGCGAAATGGAATGTTTTGAGCAGATTAAAAAGCTTATGAGTTACATTCCGTGGAACAACCAGAAAAAAGCCGAGCCATTCCCCAAAAAACCACCCCGTGTACGCCAGTACAGCCTCGAAAAGGTATTCCCGACCAACCCGCGTCAGCCTTACGATGTTAAAGATGTAATCCGTGGCATTTGCGACGATTCCGATTTCCTCGAAGTTCAGGATTTGTTTGCACAAAACATTGTGATTGGTTTTGGACGTATGAATGGATTCACCGTTGGTTTTGTAGCCAACCAGCCACTTGTACTTGCCGGTGTGCTTGATGTGGATTCGAGCGACAAAGCAGCACGTTTTATCCGCTATTGCGATGCATTTAATATCCCATTGGTAACACTCGTCGACCTGCCAGGTTACCTGCCGGGTGCTGACCAGGAGCATGCCGGTGTAATCCGTCACGGTGCCAAAGTACTTTATGCATACAGCGAAGCTACAGTTCCAAAAATTACTGTTATCACCCGCAAGGCTTACGGTGGTGGATATATCGCCATGTGCTCTAGCCACTTACGTGCCGACTTTGTATTTGCATGGCCAACTGCCGAAATTGCGGTTATGGGTCCCGAAGGTGCAGCCAACATTATTTTCAGAAAGGAAATTGTTGAAGCTGAAAACCCGGATGAAATGCGCAAAGCAAAAATAAAAGAATACAAGGAAAAATTTGCAAACCCGTTTGTTGCCGCCGCTTACGGTTACGTGGATGCTGTTATCAGCCCCGAAGAAACCCGCGATATGGTAATTCACGCCCTTGCCATTTCGGCAGATAAAAAGGTTGATGTTCCATTGAAAAAACATGGCATTCCTCCATTCTAAGAAGTATGGGGGAGCCATACCCCCTTTCCGCGAGGAAACAGCCATTTTCAGCTCCAAAGGTTAAATCTTTTTAGCCCGTACTGGATAACCTGCATTTTTCAATAGTTATTCTAACTTAAAAAGTGATTATGCCAACAAGTGATAACTCCAAAAGCCTGAATTTAAAGGATGTAAAATCATCAGAAGAAAATGTTGAAACCAATGAGGTCGAAGTATTTCAAACCCTGATTATTGAAGACATTAAATACAAAACCAGGCTCACCAAAAAATTCATGAACCGTAAGGTTTATCATCCGGCCGACCCCAAAAAAGTTCTTTCATTTATTCCCGGAACTATAAAGAAAATTTATACCGCCAAAGGAAAGAAAGTAAAAGCCGGCGATAAGCTCATTGACCTGGAAGCCATGAAAATGGTAAATACTATTTTTGCGGAAGAGAACCAGAGCATTGCCGACATTTATGTAAAAGAAGGCGATATGGTTCCCAAGAATCAACTGCTCATTCTGTTTAAATAAAATAAACCGGGAACCGTCAACAAAAGAGTTCCGAAAATCGGCCTTGCAAAATGTAGCATAGAAGGCAGTTTTCAGGACTCTTTTTTTATTTCTCAGCTATTACCGAAGCATATTGGGTGTTGCACTGCTCAATAAAACTATTGATTTCGGCTTTCCCTTCGCCCGAATGCGATGAGGTGATAAAAATCGGCGGCAATTCCTCCCATTTTTCCGAAAGTACATTTTTATATACGTCAACATTCCGTTTTACCGCTTTGCGCGAAATTTTATCGGCTTTAGTAAATACAAGGCAAAAAGGCAACCCCTGTTCACCCATCCAGTTAATCAGTTCGAGATCGCTGGCCTGGGGATCGTGGCGGGTATCCACCAGGATAAATGTATAAATCAGGCTGGTACGCTGCACCAGGTATTCTCGGATAATCTTCTCCCAGTTGCGCCGCGATTTTTTCGATACTTTGGCATAGCCATAACCCGGAAGGTCAACCAGGTACCATGTATCTTCATCGACCGAATAATAATTGAGCAACTGCGTTTTGCCCGGAGTAGCCGAGGTACGTGCAAGGTTTTTCACCCCGGTAATCATATTAATCAGCGAAGATTTCCCCACATTTGAGCGGCCAAAAAAAGCATATTCGGGCAAGCGTGGTTGCGGGCAGCCGGTTACATCGGCAGCACTTATTACAAAAGCAGCCCTTCTATTATTCATAACGTGGTGGGGTATTAAATACTTTGTCGAAATTATTGAACTCAGGTATACACAGCAGTTCCCTGTATGTTTAGACAATCCGGAAACAACAAACTCAGGTCGTAAAAAGGCATACCCTTTTCAGAAACGCCCTTACTAATTCGCCGTTTACATGGCAGGCATACTGAGGTGCCGCTCTTTCTTGAAATCGTAAACATCGCCTATTGTAACCAGGATTCCGGATTCTTCTACATCGCCGAAGCCGGGGTTTAGTGAAGTACCAAAGAAAAGCATGGTCGACGACAGGTTCATATACGCATTTACCAGGGGCGGAATATTCTCGTGACGCTGTCTGACGAGCTGAACCAGTATTTTGTAGTCCTTGTCGTACGATCCACCAGTAAACTGAGCTTCCAGGAATGATTCTGGCGTTGTAATCTCAAGGCTTTCGTGCGGGTATACAAGCCGGTTTTTATCACCGAAATACTTTTTAAGGAAATACAGGATCAGGTCGCGGGCCTCCATATTATAATGAGGGTACATGGTAATTTTGCCAAAGAAGTACTTTACATCCGGATTTTGTATCAATATGGCTCCCAGTCCGTTCCAGATATTGTCCAGGGCAAACATGCCCCTGCGAAGGTTAACTGTAGGTTGGTAATTGGGTTGTACAAACGATCGTCCGAGTTCGATGGTATGTGGAAGGTAGTCCTCGATAAACTTTTCCGAAAGATGAAAAAGTTCACTGGTAGGCGTATCAATATGACCGTCTTTGTGACGCTTCAGCGTTTTACCATGAATAAACCGGTAACCTCCTATAATTTCCTTTTCACGCGGATCCCACACAAAAAGCTGCTGAAAAGGAGTTTCCTTGTCGAGGTCAAATTCGTCGAGATCGCAGTCAAGCCCGGTGCCACCACCTGCATCACGAAAAGTAATTTCGCGCAGGCGACCAATTTCGCGTGTTATATTGGGTGAATTATGGCAAGTGACTATATAAATTTCATTGTTCCCGCTGTTTGTGCGCTTCACAAACTTGTTGGGCGTAAGTTCCTGTTCAAGTAATTTCCGGTCAACTGCTTCAATTATTTCCTGCATTTCAGTCTGTTTATTTAATCAACTTCAAATGAGTTGTTTTTGTTCTTGTTCAGCGAATATACATGGTTCTTCAACTCCTGGGCCCATGCTATATCGGTTTTGCTTTTATCAAAGGTAGTATAAGAAATTGGTTTGCCAAAAGTAATTACAATTTCTTTGCCGCTCTGCCTGAACATCTCATCTACCAGGTATAGCATCTCAATATTGGCTTTTATGCCTAATTTCGTCCTGAACCTCGACAGGTTATAAAACCAGTTCGAATTACGCCCGTTAATGTGACAGGGAATAACATCGCGTTTGTGCGCCCGGGCTTTGGTAATAAAGCTCTTCTTCCATTCGAGGTCGCAGATATCGCCTTTTTGCTTGCGCGAACATAAACCGGCCGGAAAAAACAACATGGCCTTGTCCGAAGCAAATGTTTCGTCAATGGCCCTGGCATAGCCTGCATTTGAACCATGTTTGTTTACAGGGATGAACAAGCCTTTCAGGTTAGAGATATGCATCAGCAGGTCGTTTACCGGGAAAACAATGTCCTTTCGCACTTTCCCGACAATCCACATCAGGGCCATACCGTCGAGCCCTCCCAGCGGATGGTTAGCCGCCACAATCCACCTGCCATCGCGAGGAATGTTCTCCAGCCCCGAATAACTTATTTTTACACCGAATCCCTTCAGGCATGCATCCAGAAAATCGACTCCATACTTATCGTGATTAGTTCTTACAATGTCGTTGAGCTCATCCTGGTGAATTACTTTTTTCAGATAGTTCAGAATGAACCGCGGCAAAACCTTCAGCAGCCTGGGATTCTTACCGGCAATCACCCGCTCCAGGTCGAGGAATGATTCATTTACAACTTCGGGAAAAGGTTGATCTTCCATACCTTAAAATTACTATAAACAGCAGGGTTTCCGGCCCGGCTATGCAAAAATAATGTTTTTCCTGAAAATATCCGGGTTCATTTAATCTCTAATATATATAAATTAAGGTATAAACATCTTCTAAAACTATTGATATCATTACACATATTTTATACATCGTAATGTTTACAGATCATGCAGAAGTTTTTTTTCCTGAATCCCTTTATTTATAGGCATTGTGTGTATTGTTAATAAAAAAAAGTGGGAAAATATGGTAAAAAGTGGGAAATCAACTGTATTTTTACACCAAAATAATACCATTACCCATGATACCCTTGCAAGGAGAACATATTGGCCGGGTTGATGCAAAAGGAAGGTTCCTGCTTCCTGTTGCATTGAAGAACCAGCTAAGTGCTTCATTGGGAGAAGGTTTTATTGTAAAAAGGAGCATTTTCAGCCCTTGCCTTGAGCTTTACCCCAAATCGAACTGGGACGAGATTAACCGAAAGATTATCAGCAAGTTGAACCGGTTTGTAAAAAAGCACAACGATTTTATCCGAGCCTATAATGCAGGCTTAAAAGAGTTGGAAATTGATGGTTCGGGCCGCATACTGATACCACGCGACCTGGCNNCGAAACCCAGTCGGATATTTCAGGTTTGGCCGAAGAAATTTTAGGAAATATTAACCTCAACGAATGAGCACCGGATGTATCACCAACCAGCACTTTTGCACGAATGTATCGAAGGTCTCAGCATTAATCCCTCAGGGGTTTATGCTGATCTTACCTTTGGGGGTGGTGGTCATTCGCGCGAAATACTGGCTAAACTGAATGCTGACGGACGCCTGCTGGCTTTCGACCAGGATGAAGATGCCATCAGCAATGCGATAGAAGATAACCGGTTTACGCTGGTAAATGAAAACTTCCGCTACCTGAAAAACTTCCTTCGCCTGCATAAGGCATTCCCTGTTGATGGCATACTTGCCGACCTGGGCATTTCGTCCCACCAGATCGACACGCCCGAACGGGGTTTTGCGACCCGTTTCGAAGGTCCGCTGGATATGCGTATGGCCCGCAACCAGGGCATTACAGCTTCGGATATGGTAAATACTTATCCGGAGGAAAAACTCCTGTCGGTTTTTAAGCTTTATGGCGAGATATCCAATGCCCGCCAGCTGGCAGCTAAAATTGTGGAAGCGCGTATCAAACCCATAACCACCACCGGCGAACTGAAAGAAGCTATAAAATCGTGCATGCCGGCGAATTACGAAAACAAATACCAGGCCCAGGTTTTCCAGGCCATACGCATCGAAATTAATGATGAAATGGGCGCATTACAGGCAATGCTGAAACAATGTGCTGATGCGCTGAAACCGGGCGGAAGGCTGGTGGTAATATCGTATCATTCGCTCGAGGACAGGCTGGTTAAAAACTACATTAAAGCCGGTAACCTGGAAGGCGAACTGCAGAAGGATTTCTACGGGAATATACTGACCCCGTTCAAATCAATCACACGCAAGCCTATAACGCCCTCCGAAGAAGAACTGGCCAGTAACCCACGGTCGCGTAGTGCTAAATTGCGTATAGCTCAAAAAATATAAGTATGGCCGAATTACGAAATACTATAAATATTGAAGCTGAAAAAGTTGCCGAAGAACCCAAGCCGGCCAAACCATCGAACAACAAGAAAAAACCCGCGGGAGGCAAGGTAAAAAGCATATTGGAAGGATCGTTCCTGGTGCGAGATAAGGTGATAGGGCTTCTGCCGTTCCTGGTTTATCTGACTTTTATCGGGACTTTATACATTTTTAATTCGAATTATGCCAACCGGACCATCATCAGCATCAGCAAAACAAAAAAACAAATAGAAGAACAACGCTTTGAATATATAAATACCAAATCGAAATTAATGCAAACCGGGAGGCAAACCGAAATAGCCAAACGACTACAGAACAGCGGATTAAAAGAATCGAAAACGCCACCCCGCAAGATACTGATTGAAACAACAAAATAATAAAACTGAATAGTACTCACCGATGGATTCAAGGAAATCAATACTTACACGTGTTTACCTGGTTTATGGCTTCATGTTTGTCATAAGCCTGGCTGTGATAGGTAAAATCCTGTATATCCAGCTGGTTGAAGGTGAAATGTGGAAAGCAAAGGCTGAGAAACTTTCGCTCAAGTATTTTACCATTGAGCCAAACCGCGGTAATATTT
This sequence comes from Bacteroidales bacterium UBA4417, assembly GCA_002389705.1. Taxonomy (GTDB): domain Bacteria; phylum Bacteroidota; class Bacteroidia; order Bacteroidales; family UBA4417; genus UBA4417. The sequence continues at coordinate 3,153 of DGQJ01000357.1, read as the reverse complement.
ATGATGTAAACGGTGAAATACTGGCTACATCGGTGCCTTTGTTCGAAGTTCGGATGGATGCTGCTTCGCCGCTCATTCCCGATTCAGTATTTAAGCAGGATGTCGACTCACTTGCCATCTGCCTTTCGGGCTATTTTAAGGATAAAACACGGCAGCAGTACCGTACGTTGCTGGTAAATGGCCGCAACAATAAAAACCGCTACCTGCTTATAAAACGAAAAGCCACTTTCGACCAGCTGAAAGCATTGCGGAAATTCCCGATTTTCAGGTTGGGTAAAAACAGCGGTGGCCTGATCACCACAGTTGAAAATAAAAGGGTATACCCATTCGATAAACTGGGCTACCGTACCCTGGGCTGGTACAAGGAAGGCAACCCGAATAATGTGGGCCTCGAAAATGCTTTTAACGCCCAAATGCAGGGCATGGCAGGTAAAAGACTATACCAGCGCATTCCCGACGGGAACTGGCGCCCCATGAACCGCGGCAACGAAATAGAACCTGTAAGCGGTGCCGATATCTATACCACTATCGACATCAATATTCAGGATGTGGCTGAAGAAGCATTGCTGCAGCAACTTGAATTTAACCAGGCAGATCACGGTTGTGCTATACTGATGGAAGTAAAAACCGGGGAAATCAGGGCTATTGCCAACCTTGGTCGCACCAAATCGGGAACTTACGAAGAATTGTACAATTACGCTATTGGCGAAAGTACCGAACCAGGTTCGACCTTTAAATTATTTTCACTGCTGGCTGCTTTTGAAGATGGCAAGGCAAAACTAACTGATATGGTTGATGTTACCGGCGGGATAACCCAGTTCGGAAAAAGAACCATGAGAGACTCACACTTGGGAGGCGGTGTAATGACGGTACAGCAGGCTTTTGAAAAATCGTCGAATGTGGGTATTTCGAAAGTAATTTACAGGGCATATGCCTCAAATCCGCAGGCATTCGTGGATCGTATACATAGTTTCAGTGTACACAAAAAACTCGGGCTCGAAATTAAAGGAGAAGGCCGTCCACAGATCCTGGGCACCAAAGACGGGCTCTGGTCGAACAGCTCGCTGCCATGGATGTCGATAGGATACGAAGTTGCACTCACACCCTTGCAGATCCTCACATTTTATAATGCCATCGCCAATAACGGGGTAATGGTGAAACCCCATTTTGTGAAGGAAATCCGAATGGCAGGAATGCCTACCACCACCTTCGACACAAAGGTGATAAACCCAAAAATTGCTTCGAAAGAATCGATAGAGATGGCTAAAACCATGCTCGAAGCTGTGGTTGACCACGGAACAGGTTCGGTGTTAAAAAACCCCATTTACAAAGTAGCCGGGAAAACAGGAACTGCCCAGCTGGCACAAAACCGTGGCGGCTACAATAAATCGGATTACAAAGGCTCTTTTGTAGGATATTTCCCTGCCGACAACCCAAAATACTCGTGCATTGTGGTTATCAACAACCCAACCACCGGGGGGTATTATGGCGGTGTAATCTCAGCTCCTGTTTTCCGCGAAATAGCCGACCGTATCTATGCCACCGATCCCGAAGTAGGCATGAACTGGGTTGATACCACAAATACAGTTCGTGCCAACCCGCTGAAAGCCGGCAATATGCATGATATTGAATACCTCAGTAAATGGCTGGGCTATTCGATGGGAATACCCAAAGGCGGCGAATGGATTACCATGAGCAGTGACAGTACCGGAAAAAGACTTACCCCGGTCACCATCACCAACCATACTTTACCCAGTGTAATAGGAATGGGTGCAAGCGATGCTGTGTACTGCCTCGAAAAACTTGGAGCCAAAGTACAGCTGAAAGGCCTGGGTCTGGTAAAACAGCAATCGGTTCCGGCAGGCAGTACCATTAAACCGGGCATGCCTGTGTTGCTTAGCCTCGGACTTTAACATTGTTTTAAAACTGAAGAAAATATTTGAAAATGAAAACCCTGGCCAGTTTACTCAAAAACGTTTCCGTGAAACAAATACAAGGTGCTGCGGATGCAACTGTGAGTGGCATTACCTACGATTCGCGCGAGGTAGTAGCCGGCTGCATGTTTTTTGCAGTTAAAGGCACCCGGGTTGATGGTCACAATTATATTGAGCAGGTTATTGAAAAAGGCGCATCAGCCATTGTTTGCGAAACCTTGCCTGAAAAAATCAACACCCGGGTTGCCTATGTTGTGGTTGCCGACAGCAGTTTTTCTTCCGGAGTAATTGCATCAAACTGGTTCGATAATCCTTCCGAAAAGCT
>DGQJ01000357.1:0-773 GCA_002389705.1 Bacteroidales bacterium UBA4417 | reverse complement strand
GTGGCAGGCCTGCGGTTTGCCGGTGGAATTTTTTCAAACATCACCCACGATCACCTCGATTTCCATAAAACCTTCGATGAATACCTGAAAGCCAAGAAACGGTTTTTCGATGAATTACCTGCCGGTGCTTTTGCGCTCACCAACCTCGACGACCGCAATGGAATGGTAATGCTTCAGAATACCCGTGCCACAAAAAGGACCTACAGTTTCCAGAAGGTAGCCGATTTTAAAGGCCGTATTATTGAAGCGCCGCTCGACGGGCTGCACCTCGAACTGGATGGAAACGAAATCTGGTGCCGCCTGGTGGGTCGTTTCAACGGGTATAACCTGATGACTGTGTATGCTGCAAGCGTGCTGTTAAAACAGAACCCGATCGAAGTGCTTACCATACTCAGCAACCTGCAGAGTGTCGAAGGCCGGTTTGACTATATCAAATCGCCACAGGGAATTATCGGGATTGTGGATTACGCACATACCCCCGATGCCTTGCAGAATGTGCTCGAAACCATTAACCAACTCCGCACCGGCAACGAAATGCTGATTACCGTGGTAGGCTGCGGCGGCGACAGGGATAAGGCCAAACGCCCGGTAATGGCACGTATTGCAGCCCGGCTAAGCGGAACGGACTCAGCGATACAAAAGCGAAATTCAGCATCTGGCCGGGCAAATTGCCGAAGGTATTCACCAGCAAATCCACATCCACATGCCGGATCAGATGGGTGAGTAGATTATCGGGCGTATGAAAATCTACTGGCGTGACCATGGTGATCAGA
>DGQJ01000353.1 GCA_002389705.1 Bacteroidales bacterium UBA4417 | reverse complement strand
TGGGTTCGGTTCCCCGTTCGGTGAAAGACCCGGTGACTTCCAACGAAGTTAATGTTTCCGGTTTCCTGAATATGATTACTGCTGCCCGCGATGCAGGAGTGAAGCGATTTGTTTATGCGTCAAGCTCTTCAGTTTACGGTGATCATCCTGCTTTACCAAAGTTTGAGGAAAATACCGGAAATCCTTTATCTCCTTATGCCGTTACCAAAAAAGTAAATGAGCTTTATGCGAAAGTTTTCGGCGAATTGTACGGAATGGAAACGCTGGGATTAAGGTATTTCAATGTGTTCGGCCGTCGCCAGGATCCCGACGGACAGTATGCCGCTGTTATTCCGCGCTTTGTGAAATCACTTATCAACCACGAAGCGCCTATGATTTTCGGCGACGGAAGCCAGACCCGCGATTTTACCTATATTGAAAATGTAGTGCAGGCCAATCTACGTGCCGCCGTAGTTGTAAATCCCGAAGCATACAACACAGCTTACAACGTAGCTTTTGGCGATCGCGTTACACTTAACGAGTTATATGGATTTCTGCGTGATGGCCTGGCAAAATTCGATCCTGAAATTGCGAAAATAGAACCAGTTTATACCAGTCCCCGTCAGGGCGATATCCCCCATTCGCTGGCATCTATTGATAAAACTTCACGCTTGCTGGGTTACGATCCGCAATTTAACCTGCGCCAGGGCCTCGAACATTCTATAAAATGGTACTGTGAGCATCTGAAATAATTCCTGTATCCCATTTTCTGATTTCTGAAAGGCTGAACAGCGGCAAACATATGCCTGTTTTTTGCTTTTTCTGGTGAAACTTAATTTAATTTAACTGAGGTTGTTTACTGCGCTGCATATATTGCAGGGTACGAATTTTTGTTTGTTGTTATATGCTTAATATTCATGTTTTCAGAATTTTATAATTTGTTTTGAATACCAGCGGAAACCGAAAAGCTATCAGAGTAGGTAAGTGATTAAATCCATGTGTTTTGAAAAAGTGTTTATGCCAATTATCATATTTGCTGGTTTTTAACTTCTTCCGGGGCGGTTGGAAAAAGGATAAAAAAGATGAAGCATCAAAAAGCTATTTCAACTACAACAGCACTGAGTATGATTTTGCAAAAGGATTTCTCGAAAATTACGGAAAATCAGGAGATGAAGGCTATAACCTTGGCTTTACTTTGCTTTCTGATGCTTTTGTAATTCACGAAAGCATAGGTGAAATCGATTAAATAACAGGAACCGGGAGTGGCATGAATTTTGAAATTTATACCTCGCTATCGAACAAACTGGATGTGAAAGAATATATGTACGACGCATCTGAATCGGGTGCAGATGGCACTTTTAATTTCGGATTGCTTGTGATTAACAATAATACGATAACTAAATCGGGTGAAATACTGGAAATTACAGGTGGGAAAATTACCGTGGTTAGTAATGGAAGTGATTACGAAATTGACATCAACTGCTCAGCTCCCAACGTGAAAACCATTACCGGTCATTTCTAAGGTCCATTGAGATATTTCAATTACGACAAAAAGAAAAAATCAGAACCCGGAATGTTCCATAAAAAGAACCTGATGAGGTGAAAACAAAATGCCCGGTTTTAAGTGTGAAATCCAATGCAATTTGAACATAAAGTGCCTGCAGGCTGACCAGTCGCAAGGACTTTTTTTATGGATACTATTTTAGCTGCACGTTATTTAAAAACAAAGGGAGGATCAATGCTGAATCCTCCCTTAACATCAACCAGTTTGAACAAAACAATTTTTAAAGTATGATTCCAACCGTAAGGCTCAGTGCTTTGGTTCGGTAATCGGTGGGTTGGTTTGCGATTTCCGAAAGGCCCATATCATAACGCAGGTCGAAGCGTACTTCCTTTCCGCGGATGGGAGTTTGAACACCTATTCCGAAGACAGCACCCCAGTCGGTATTTTTATCATCTTCAACAGGTACCAGCATTCCGCCTTCCGACGATTCCGAAACACGGGTCTGGGTATTGAGTACAAAACCGGCATATGGGCCAGCGTTGATAAAGAATACCGAAGCTGATTTGTTCAGCAACTGGTTGTTGCGGTATTGAAGCAGCACCGGCACCTGCATATAGTGAAGCAGGAAATCGGTTTTGGTCGTGGTATTCAGTTCGGCGGTTTCGTTGCAGCGGCCCTTGCGTACATAATTTATTTCGGGTTGAATTGCCAGGAAATTGTTAACCGGGATGGTCGCGAATAAACCTGCGTTATACGAATAGCTAACGTTGTTGTCGTTGTAAAGATCGCCTTTTGCTGATAGCGTGGTCATGGCAGCGCCTTGTTTAAGGCCTAAGGTGGTTTGTGCAAAGGTTGATACGGATATCAGCATTAATGCCGATACAAACAGTATTGATTTACGTGTACTCATGATTTCTGATTTTTTTTATGTATTGTTCTTGATTGTTTTTCTCCTACTCATCAGGCTTTTCGGTTACGCCCCGCTTTTTGAATGCGGCTTTTATGGTTTAAATTCATTTGGAATTTTATTTTTAGCTTTTATCTCATCATTGGTCGAAATGATCTGTAATAGTTCTTTGCCTTATCAATTACGCAATCACCAAACCCACATCCCACATCCGACATCCAAACTACATTTCTTCCGCCATTCGTTTTCTGATTTCGCGATAAGGGTGCGAAGCAAGTTCGCTGCGGAGGTGGGCCGTATAATTGACCTGGTATCCGTAAGCAAAACAGGCTGTCAGAAAATAAACTCCGGTTTGTATCCACAGCGACATAATTTCTTTCCGGGTTTCGAAGATGGTAGCTCCCAGGGAGTTCATTTTTATATACCCGAAAATGGCATTCGAGGATGGGAATATTTCACGCACAGCCAGCCAAATCGGGCTGAAGTTCGAAAGGGGCCAGATGATCCCCGACAGGAATAGCAAAGGAATGGATGTGAACAGGTACAGCATCATAGAACTTTCGCGGTTTTTAAATATCACCGAAATGGTAAGTCCCATAAAAATGCTCGAAAGGATAAAGGGAGTTATGAGGGCTGTCAGTTCACTGAGGCTGGCATCCCGGCCGTAGCCAAACCATTCGGGAATCATACCCAGCATATACACACAAAGCAGGGCATAAATGGTGAAGTAAGCTGCCGATTTGCCGATTACCAGCCGGAGTGTTCCCATTCGTTTGCGATCGAGTGGTACCAGCGTTCCGAACACATGCCGTTCGCGGGCGGTACCGGCCATAATGCCGATGGCAATTACAAGTGTTTGTTGTATAATGAGTATCAGCGCAGCTGGTATGCCGTAGCTGGCAAAGCCTCCGGACCGGTTAGCCATGGCATTGTCGACCATCAGGAAAGGCTCGGCTGTAATTTCGGCCTGTTGTTCGGTAAGCCCTTTATCTGTCAGGTTTTTTACCTGTATTTGTTTCCCCGTTTCGAGCGATACAAAACTGGTAGCGGTTACCAGTGCCTTGTAATAGAGAAAGAACTCCATGTCGGCGAATGCCGAAACCGTGGTCTGCCGTCCCATGGCTATATCGGAACTGAAAGTTTCCGGGATTTGTACAATGCCACGCACCTGCCTCTTTTTAAACAGGTTGATTGCTTCGGCCATTGAAAGGCTGCTGTTTGCTACCTTCACGTCAGGGGTGGCATCCAGGTCGCGTATATATTGCCTGCTTGCCGATGATTTCGACAAGTCAACGACAGCTATGGGCAGGTCGCGTACTACTTCGGGATAGTAGATAAAAGAGTAGAGCATGGGATAAATAAGTGGTACTGCAAATACCAGTATCATCACACCAACATCTTTAAAAATGAGCTGGAACTCCCGCATACAAATCCGGACGGTATTGCTTATGCCTTCCCTGATCTGGCTGCCAATGGTTATTTTCGTGTTTTTCATTTCAAATCTTTTAAATTTCGTTCCCAGTTTTTGGCCTGCTTCACACAGGCTTGATGGTTTGCCTTTTTCAATGTTTATGCACTATTTCAATAAAATTCTGATATATCAGGGCTGATTTCAGACGGTTCAGGATGGTGAAAGGCACAAACAGGAACAACATCAGGAATAGGTACGAGAGCATTGAATATCTCAGTTCGAAGCCGGCCAGGATCTGGCTCTGGAAAATGTGCATAAAATGCCGTACCGGGAAACCACTGGCCCAATATTGAAACACCGGCGGCATTGATTCAATCGGGAAGGAAAAGCCGCAGAGTGTGAGCGCCAGGATACCGTAAAAGGCTGCCAGGTTCAGTGAGTGACGCATCATGGGCAGCAGTCCTATACAAAATACACCTAT
>DGQJ01000201.1:3698-4640 GCA_002389705.1 Bacteroidales bacterium UBA4417 | reverse complement strand
CAAGCCTCTCTGGCTTCAACCATTTTACAGCCGGCAACGATCATCTTTTTGCATTCGGGCGATTTTACAACCTGAAACCCGAGGCTATCCTGCCTGAATTTCTGCAACATGGAGTCTCAGCATTAAAATCGCTCGACGGCGAGTTTCTGCTGGTTATCGTGCAAACAAACAAGATATTAATCCTTCGCGACCGTCATGGTGCCGGCAAACAGCTGTTTTATACGCAAACGCACTGCGCCACGCAATTGTCTGATCTTGTTTCGGTGCCCGGATTTGAATGCAAACCCGACCTGGAAGCATTATTCACCTTCCTGAGTATTGGCTACATTCCTTCGCCGGCANNCGGTAACAGACCTTTTCAGTTTCGACGACTTCATGCAAAGTGCCGGAAGTACCAGGCTTACCCTCGACGAGGCAACCCTTGAATATGAACGGCTGCATAAAAAAGCCATCGCCGGACGTATCGAAAATGCCTCGAAAGTAGGTTTGCTTTTAAGTGGTGGCTACGATTCGGGGGGCAATATTTCGGCACTCCGCGATGTGTACCAGGGCGATGTGGTTTCGTATTCTATCGGCTTTAAAGATAACCCATGGACAGAGTTGCCTTTGGCAAAAATACTTTCGGAACGCTACAACAGCAAACACTACGAATACGAAATTGATGGTTCCGAAATTATGGACCTGCCGCAAATTGTCGGCGCGCTGGGCGATCCTTTCCAGGAAGGAGGCTTAATGGTAAACTACACGGCCATGAGGCTGGTGCAACAGAGTAACGAAACCCCGCATGTAATACTGGGTGGCGATGGCAACGATCAGCATTTCGGTACTTCGGGCAAAGAACTTGCACTACACTGGAAGTTTAAAAACAACGGTGCCCGACTGGTTCAGCAGTTATTCGATAAAGCGGGCAACAACAGTCTGTTTGAGAAAGATAACCTGTTT
>DGQJ01000201.1:3538-3659 GCA_002389705.1 Bacteroidales bacterium UBA4417 | reverse complement strand
TGAAAAATGCCCCCAATTCGTATCCCGATTTCAGTAATTTTTTCTTCTGCCGCAACTACCTGGTTGATATAAAGCAGGTAATCAATGAAGTCATCCTGTACAAAGCCTCAAAAATGGCCGA
>DGQJ01000201.1:0-3388 GCA_002389705.1 Bacteroidales bacterium UBA4417 | reverse complement strand
CAATACGAAAATATTGCAGCAACACCGGGCTACTGGTTCTGGTTCAAGCAGGTGCAGGCAAACCAAATTATTAACCTGCTCACACTGGTGGTATGGTGGGAGATATTTATCACCGGCAGGAAAAATATTAAATCGGTTGCCGACCTGCTCTAACCAGAACAAAATGAATTTTTCAAGTTTTAAAAGCATACATTCATGAAATAGCCATAAGAGAAATTTTCTTATCAACCGAAAATGATAATATGGCGAACCTTTAGTTCATGAGCACCTTTGGAATTAAGCAAGATGCGAATAATTCCATGTGACCTTTAAAAAACAAATTAATAACACATGAAAATAGGCATTGAAGGACAGCGGCTTTTCCGTAAAAAGAAACACGGCATGGATATGGTGGCGCTCGAACTAATTCGCAACCTGCAGCGGATCGATACCGAAAATGAGTATGTGCTTTTTATTAAGCCCGATACCGATCACACGGCCATCAGCGAAACTGCCAATTTTAAAATTGTCGAAATCGGAACCTCCTTTTACCCACTCTGGGAACAGCTTGCACTGCCGAGGGCTGCTAAAAAAGCAGGCTGCCAACTGTTGCATTGTACCAGCAACACGGCGCCTGTTTTTACCTCCATACCGCTTGTTGTTACCCTGCACGATATCATTTACATGGAAAGCAGCCTCTTTAAAATACTAAAGGGCAGCGGCACCAACTACCAGAAATTCGGCAATGCGTACCGCAGGCTGGTGGTTCCCTGGATTATTAAAAAGAGCCGGAAGATCATCACGGTTTCGCATTTCGAAAAAAACCGGATCGGCCAGTTTTTTGGCATAAATGGCGACCTGCGCCTCAAGGCTGTGTATAATGGAGTTAGCGAACACTTTAAACCCGTTACCGATCCTTTTGAACTTCAACGGGTTAAAACAAAATACAACCTCCCAAACCGCTTTTTCTTTTTCCTTGGGAATACCGATCCCAAAAAAAATACAAAAGGCACCCTGAAGGCTTTTTCCGATTACCTGAAACAAACCGGCAGCGATATGCAACTGGTAATGCTCGATTACGATCACTATGAGCTGGAACAACTGCTGGAAGAAATCGGGGACACAGAATTAATACACCGCATTATTCTTACCGGTTACGTGGTAAATTCCGATCTGCCATCCATCTACTGCCAGAGCGAAGTGTTCCTGTACCCGTCGCTGCGCGAAAGTTTCGGCATACCCATGCTCGAAGCCATGGCCTGCGGTGTGCCGGTTATTACCTCCAATACCTCGTCGATGCCTGAGGTTGCCGGCGATGCAGCCTTGTTAACCGACCCTTACCAACCCGCCGAGATAACCGCAGCAATGATACGGCTAACCACAGATAAAAAACTGAAAGCTGATTTAGTTCAAAAAGGATTCGAACAGGCAGCAAAATTCTCGTGGAAAGCCATGGCCGTAAATGTTCAGCGGATTTACAACGAGCTTGGGGCGGCCTGCAACAGCTGACTTCAAATCAATTTTTATCAACCATGAATCAACTATTTTAACACCTTGAAAAAAGCAATTACATATTTACGGTACTTCATTGAATACCTGAAATTTGGCGATATAATATCTATTTATTCGTCAGTGAAATACCTGTTGAATAAAACCTCGCATGCGCAAAACCGAATCATACGTACTTCGGTTGGAACATTTTACTGCCGCAGGAATACAAACGATTTTCAGTTTGCAAATTACTATTATGAGTGGGGGGTGAAAAAATTTATGCTTGCGCGGGTGAACCAGTTTACCGTGTTTATTGATGGCGGCGCCTGCACCGGCGACTACAGCGTGTTGCTTTCGCGCTACCCAGTTAGGTGTATTGCTTTCGAGCCTGTGCCTGAAAATTACGCCACTATAATCCGAAACCTTCATCTCAACAGGTTAACCGGAAAGGTTGACGCCTACAAAACAGGGTTAGGAAATAAGAACATGAAGGCCAGGTTCAACTTTAACCCGGTTAATACCGGGGCTTCACATATCGATAGCCTTAACAGCAACGGCGATTGCGAAGTTGAGATATGCACTTTCGATTCGCTGCTGAATGAGCTTAAAATAGATGTGCGCGAAAAAATCCTCTTTAAACTTGATGTTGAAGGCATGGAGCCTGAAGCCCTCGAAGGATGCACTCAATTTATACGTCAATACCCCAACATTATGTTTGTAATGGAGGAAAAACATGCCGGGCAGGATCGGATTAAAACCATACTGAATAAAATAGCAGTTTTCGAATATGGCATCGTGGATGAGTTCAATATATATGCCCGCAAAATCACTAATCTCAATTAANNTTCCCGATGCTGCTTACGAGCCCGAAGTAACACTCTTTATAGCGGCTTACAACGAAAAGGATTTTATGGCTGAAAAGATAAAAAACTCGCGCGAGCTCGATTACCCGGCTGATAAGCTGCATATGGTTTGGGTTACCGATGGCTCCGACGACGGCACCCCCGACGAACTTAAAAAATATGAGGGTGTAACCGTTCATCACCTGCCACAGCGCAACGGCAAAATCGGCGCCATGAACAGGGGAATGCAATTTGTAAAAACTCCTGTTGTGGTGTTTTGCGATGCCAATACCATGCTGGGTCGCGAATCCATACGCCGTATTGTGAAACTCTTCAGTAACCCACAGGTTGGTTGTGTTTCGGGCGAAAAAAGGATTTTCAGCAAGGATAAGGATGCAGCAGCCGGTGCCGGCGAAGGCCTGTACTGGAAATATGAATCGACACTCAAAAAATGGGATGCTGAACTGTATTCGGTAGTTGGCGCTGCAGGCGAACTTTTTGCCATCCGCACCCAGCTATACCAGGAAGTGGAACGCGATACCTTACTCGACGATTTTATCATTTCACTCCGCGTTGCCCAGCAGGGATATACAATTCAATACGACCCCGAAGCCTATGCCATCGAAACCGCATCGGCAAATGTAAAAGAAGAACTGAAACGGAAAATCCGGATCTCGGCAGGCGGAATTCAGTCAGTGATCAGGCTAAGGTCATTACTTAACGTGTTTAAATACGGCACCTTGTCGTTCCAGTATATTTCACACAGGGTGCTCCGGTGGACCCTGGCCCCGCTGGCATTATTGCTGCTGCTGCCGGCAGGTTTTGCCCTGGCTTTCAGCGAAGGAATTTTGAATTTCGGCCTGTACAGTTTGCTGTTCTGGCTGCAAATCCTGTTTTATATTTCGGCCCTGCTGGGATGGTATCTCGAAAACCAATCAATAAAAGTGAAAGTTCTTTTTGTCCCGTATTACTTCTTTATCATGAACCTGTCGGTATTCCTGGGGTTCAAACGATACCTCAAAGGTTCACAATCAGTAAACTGGGAGAGGGCTAAAAGAGGGAAATAATATTTAACA
>DGQJ01000405.1:12270-19750 GCA_002389705.1 Bacteroidales bacterium UBA4417 | reverse complement strand
AGTTCGTGGCGGACCCGCTTTTGAGCTGGCATTTAATATCCACAACTATTTAAAATCCAGGAAGCTCAGGGATCGTTTCGAGCTCACTTTTTTTGCTCCGATGCAGGAGCCCGGGGCCCGCATGGGGAAAGGGGCTTTAGCCATGATGGATAAAATGTTTGGCAGCTATAACATCGGCAAACGTTTTGGTAAAAAAATCAAAGAGTTTGTGAGCGATGGAGTAATTTTCGAAGACGATTCGAAACTGGATTCCGATTTCACCATGTTTATTGCTGCCGGAACAGGACCGGCGCTTCTCCAGAATTCGGACCTGCCGCTCTCCGAAGCCGGTTTCATAAAAATTAACGATCACGGGCAGGTACCCGAATACCCGAATGTGTTTGCCATTGGAGATATAGCTGCGCTGCAGGGCCCAGCCTGGACGGCAAAGCAGGGACATATTGCCGAGCTGATGGGGCGCAACGCGGCCTATAACATCATTGAAATGGAGAAGGGAAGCCCCAGGCGGAAAGGATACAGCGAACACCTGAATATTTTATGCGTAATGGATACCGGTAAAGGTGCAGCCTTTGTTTTCCGCGATGGGAGCAGGGCTTTTATGATCCCAATGCCGGTGGTAGGACACTGGATGAAAAAGGGCTGGGGCGTATATGCCCGCCTCACCAAACTGGGGAAATTTCCACGATTGCCGGGGATGTGAGAATTTGAGAATTTGAGAATTTGAAAATGTGCTGATGCGATAATTTGAAAATGTGATAATTTGAAAATTTGAAAATGTGCTGATGCGATGATTTGTTAATGTGCTAATGTGGAAATGCAAACGGTTGTTGTGTTTTAAGTGCGGTTCCAATGGTGAAAGGGTTCAACCCAATCAGTTAAGTAAATTGAAAAACAGTGATATGTTAAAAATCCTTGTCGATAAACGGATTCTTATTCTTGCCCTGATGGCTGCCGGGTTGTATTATGGCATTTCAGTATATCATATCTCGCTCTGGTATGTATTGCTGGCGGGTGTTGTGCTTGGGGTGGTTTTCGGGAAAGTTTTCTGCCGCTGGGTTTGCCCGCTGGGGCTGATGATGGAGTTTATGATGGGTGCAAGCCCGGATGGCAAAATCAGGGGGATGTACCAGTATCACAAAATCGGCTGCCCCATTGCCTGGATTTCAGGCTGGCTGAACAAGTATTCGTTTTTCCGCATTAAAGTGAACGCCGATAGTTGCAAAAACTGCGGTATCTGCGACAAGGAATGCTACATTGTAGCCATGGAGCCGGTAAAATACAGCCTTTACAAGCCCGCCATGGAGCGCCCGGGCGAAAGCTTTACCTGTTCCAAATGCCTCAAATGTGTTGCTACCTGCCCGAACGGAAGTTTAACCTACAACGTATAAAACCATGAAAGGAAATTTTGCAGCCCTTATCAATGATTCAAAACCTGTGATAGTCGATTTTCATGCCCTGTGGTGTGGCCCATGTAAGGTGCAGTCGCCCATTTTAAAGGAACTGGCCGCTGAGTTGGGCGAACGTGTGCGGGTGATAAAAATTGATGTAGATCAGAATAATGCACTTGCAAGCCAATACCAGGTGCAGAGCGTGCCTACGCTTATTATTTTTAAAAACGGCAAGCCGCTTTGGAGAAATTCCGGTGTAACCGGCAAAGCCGAACTGCTTAAAATTTTAAATCCCTATTTGTAGGCGACTGGCCTTGCTTAAACCGTACATTGCTTTAAACGGATAAAAATAAGGTTTAGCAACGCGCCTTACCCAGGCGAAAAGGCATAATGCTATATAGAGAAAAACAATCCCCGTGGCCTGAGGTAGCGGGGATTTGGTTTTATAGCCGGGTGGTACAGCTGGCAAAAATAGAATTGAATTAAGCCTACAGCTTTTAAATACGCAAATAGCTATTGGTTTTAAGTAAAAATATTAGCTTTTTATACATGTTATAAAATTTTATATATTTGAGGGTGAAAAGAATATCTTGATTTGAGGGAATACGAAATGGATATATTGGGATTGGATATTGTGGATTTGGGGTTATTGGGGTTTTGGGAAAGTGAAATCAGGAAATTTCTGGGAATTATATTGTGGGAATAACATGCTATTTGATGGTTATGCACTCATTGGGCATTATTTTTAGAAATCGAAAATGAAGAAAAAAGTTGAAATATTTGTACCGATTATGAATGGAGTGGAATACTCTGACTATTTTGGCAATATTAATCGTGTTTTTAAGGAGTTTCTTCAGCTTTCAGGAATGATTGAAATAAAATTTCAAAATAGACCGATCTCAATTCTGAAAATTCAAAAGATGACTAAGAGAAATTCTGAAATCAAGAAAGTCTTTGGTAATCAATATGAAAGGAGTGTTATTAAAAACTTTTTTCGATTTTACACGGAATTAATAATTGACGACAAGAAAGAAGTTGCGGAAAAGAAATATCATTATTACTCACTTGAATACTTTGTTGAAGGTTTCGTTAAACAATTATTAGTCTACTCTAATTTGGCCAAACCAGGTGCATTTGACACAAGAGAAGGTAAAATTAGAATAACAGAATTTTTAGATACAGAAAAAATACAAATTTCTGACTTTACAATGCTAGCTAATTCTATTCCATATTCACTGGAACTTTGTGAAAAGTATAAATGGCCCCCTCTAAAAGAGCTACCATTAAATTCTACACTTACGTGGCTATACCATCATTCATTTGCGTTGGAAAACCTTTCTAAATCCAGAATTCAGAGAGCTTTGAACGCTTTTTCTTATTTGTTTCATGAAAGTTTTAAGGATAATGATCCTGGAGATTTATTCTTCTCTTTAATTGGAATTGAAGCAATATATGCTCAAAATAGTAACAATATTCAAGACCAAGTTAACCAAAAATCTCAACTTTTACTTGGCAAAAGAAATGAATTTAAGAAGATTTTTAATGAACTATATGACTATAGATCACGCTACATCCATGGGCAGTTAAATTTCACCAATAAATTTTTCTTTGATGATGAAGAATCTGCAATTGAGCAGATTCTTAAAACCTATGAAAAAAGTGCTTTCGCAATTGCAATCCTAACATCAACAATTCAAAAACACATTGAAGAAAATAAAGAAGAATTCGAATATGAACTTGTACTAAAAGAATAACACATTGCATATCAAACAATAAATAAAATGCGGCTTTGCGTGTTCATTGAAATATTTGAAATCTTAACTTACTTTTGCCCTGGCATACAGTTGGGCAACAATTAAGTACGGTACTTGCCATGCATTAACTGTGGGCGGTTATTACAAACTAACGTGCTACAAATAACAAATCACTGAGTCAACCAATGGAAAGTTTATCAACCAGGCAAATGGTTAAGAAGTATTCGGTTTTGATATGTATGGTCATTTCCGTGATTTTGATAGTAATAGCAAGCCTGCTTTACCCCGGCGGCTCATTGCTCGACAAAAACTCCACAGGCTTTGGCTGGTCAAAAAATTTCCTCAGCAATCTGTTTGCAACAAAAGCGATAAATGGCTCTGTAAACCCCGGCTGGATTTGGGCGCTGATAGGAATGGCCTTCCACTCGGTTGGCTATGGGATTTTTTTTATTCATATGGCGGGGAAGATCCAGTCACGGCAATGGGCCAGGATTTTAAAAGTGATAGGCGCTGTGAACATATTATTTATTTTCTTAATTGCAACACCCCTGCACGACCTGGGAACAATATCCATTGTTTTAACCTTGTTTGGTTTATTTGCGATAACTGTGTTTATCTTAAAAACAAAACTTCATGTACTTAAATTCTGCTGTATTTTTTGCTTGTTGACTTTTTACATTTTCTTTTTCCTGTATGGTTTTGGCTATTTGAGTCTGGCATTTATTATGCAAAAAGTATATACGATAAGCTCGATGCTGTTGGTTTTAGGGCTGGAGTATTTTACCAGGGTTGAGGACTTTATACCGAATAAATCGGGAGCGCAAAAAATATAGGCAACGTACCGCTGTTACTGTGTCTACAACTTTGCCGGGACAATCTGCAAATTTGTAATTTGGTTTCTTAATTAAGTTTATTTAAGTAGGATAGTACGCTGTTTCGAAAACCCAGCCAGGATCAGGCACAACCAGTAAAACACGCAACCCTTACAGCAGGTCTGCAAAACCATGAAGTATAAAATTGCTGTGGAAAAGAGTAAGCCAGTAACGTTCAGTTAAATCTTTCAAAAGGTTTATAAATATTTCTTTTATTGAATAAAATATTGAATTTNNATTACTACTGTTTTTTGGGGTGTGTGGGGTGCCCTGATAGAAGTTCCGCAAAAGGCGGGATTTCCTCCCACACTGGCTTATATAGTCTGGGCACTAACCATGATCCCCTGTGCATTGGTAGCCTTATACCTGGTAAAATGGAAACTGGAAACCGACAAACGCTCTGTTTTACTGGGTTCGGCGGTAGGATTACTTGGGGCCGGGGGTCAGCTTTTGTTGTTCCAGGCGCTGAAAGAAGGCCCGGCATATATTATTTTCCCGTTTATTTCGCTGTATCCCATCCTTACCATTCTGCTTTCGGTGCTTATCCTGAAGGAGAAAACTTCGGTGCTCAAATGGGTTGGGATAGGAACAGCCCTGGTGGCAATCTTTTTTCTGTCGTACCAGGAACCGGGAGCTTCCGATTCGCGCGGCTTTCTTTGGCTGGCACTCTCGCTGCTGGTTTTCGTGGCCTGGGGTTTGCAGGCTTATGTGATGAAGTTTTCGAACGAAACCATGAAAGCCGAGAGTATTTTTTTTTATATGGCAGTTACGGCGCTTGCGCTTTCGCCCTTTGCCTGGTGGATGACTGATTTCAGCCAGCCCATAAACTGGGGATTTAAAGGTCCTTACCTGGCAGCCCTGGTGCATGTGTTGAATTCGGTGGGCGCGTTAATGCTGGTTTATGCGCTGCGGTACGGGAAAGCCATTATCGTGGTTCCGCTCACCGGGCTGGCACCGCTTATTACCATTGTTCTTTCGCTGGTGTTGTACAGTGTAATGCCGGGCCCTATGTTAATGATTGGTTTGGTATTCGCCGTAATCGCGATATTTATACTTTCGTTTTAACCTGCTTTGAACGCTTAGGTAAAGACAACCAAATTAAAGTTAACCACAGAGGGCGCAAAGTGTGCACAAAGAAACACAAAGGAAATGCTATGTGCAGCATCCGCCGGCTATTGTCAGGTTGTAGCAATGCATTGTAAATCGGATTATCTGGCTCAATGCGATCCAAATGATTACAGAAAAGAATCAATTATTTACTTGCTGAAGCGTCAAACGTCAGCACTTCGAAAGGCTGAAGTTCAATGGCAATGCTTTTACCGGCAACTGAATTTATTCCGGGTTTCGATGCATCTGCTTTCCAGGGACTTTTAAGCACATATTTGGTTGCAGCATTGGCCGGCAGTTCAAAAGCCGTAGCAATATCAATACGGATAGCTGCCGGTTTATCCGAAGGATTTCGCAGCGTGAGTGTCCCTTTGTTGTTATTCCAGGCTGCCCAGCCATAAACATCACCCTTCCCGGGATCGCCGCCGATCCAGTGTGTATCGGCAAGTATATCTTTATGTGCCCGCGACCACAAAATGGATTCAGCCAGTATGTCCCATACTTCGGCATTCAGCAGGCTCCAGCTGATATACAATTCCTGAATGCCGGTGCCACTGCCAAAATAGGAATGTATTTCGTTGCGGATATCAGCCGTAGTGTGTTCCATTTCATTGGGATTTCCATTTTTCGCGATACAAATTCCGTGCAGCATAAGCGAATTGAGCGGGTACAAGGGTGCTTTTGAAACGATATTCTCATAGGTCATCGCATCGCGGTAGTTGCTCCATTGCTGGCGTTTGGTTCCTTTTCCCATGTAATTTACATCGTCGCTGCCGCGCCATATCGAATTGGCATACCATAGAAAAAAGGGCGAAGGCCAAGTGCCTACGGTCATATTAATAAACAATCCGGGTTTAGCAGCCCGCAATTCGCCGGTAAGGCGGAACAACGCATCAATATCCTTCTCAAATTTATTGGCATTTAGTCCGTTAGCCGCACCTATGCCATCAAACTTAAAATAACTGGCGCCGTTTTGTTGAATACGGTTCAGGCAAACTTCTTTAAACCGCGAATAGTATTTTGGACCCGACAACGAAAATCCGTTTTCATTGGTTTCAAATCCCTGTGTTGCGCCATATTTCAACCGTTCTGCTTTTTCAGGATCGTAGCCGCCCCAGGGAGAAATCCACATCCCGACACCCGATTTGTATTTTTTGGCTTCGGCAGTTAAAGGATCAAAGCCATTGGGAAAGTTGCTGTTAAACTGCCATAAGGTGGAATTATCGTCCCAGCCATCGTCGAAAACAAATCCCGACAAGACAACTCCACGTTTTGTAAACAAACTATCGCCAATATGCCTGATTGCATCCAGGCAAACCGATTCATTAAGCTTCAATTCGGAATACGAAATATCAAACCAGGAGTTGTAATGCACGTATTGCACATATGGATGGGCACGCTCGCGCTCAATGTAATAGAGGAATGCACGCCTCATCTGATTCGCCGGCGCAACACCTGCTGTAATGGTATTGGTAAACGGCGAATCCTTCTGCAGGCCGCTGTAACGCGGAAGGTGGAACTGCACGTTTTCGCCATTGCCAGCAGGCACAAGGCTGATTTTGGTCATGGGATTTTCGGATGCAAAAAAGAAATTGCCGTATGTTGCAGGCGATCCGTCAACAATTCCGGCTGACGATTTGCCCGGAGTTTGAATGCCAAAGTAATATTCGTTGATATTGAGTTCGCTTTGGCTGGTGGAAAAAACAAATTGCTGCTGAACGTAATTTGAACCGTCGCGGAGTAGTGCTGTCCATTGCACATTCAATTTACCATCGGCTGAGGTTAAAATTGCTTTCACTGCTTTGCCACCCAGGCTTTGCGCTGCACATCCTGTATTTTTAACCGGCAACAGTTTGTACTCTACCGGTTTGGATGCCATTTTAAATTCGGAACTTTTAAACAATTTCCCCTCTATCACAACATAGAAAAGTTCTGATTGGGATAAATCAATGCTGGTTTTACCTGCTACATCAAGCAGTTTTGCAGGCACAAGGCAGTTGTTAGTTATTTTCCACGATTGATTGAGTACATTATTCTTTAAAGTAACAGTTGCTGAAGCGATTGAAAGAGTAGCCACACCCGGAGTTGTGCCAGGATAATCAACTGCATTTGCCCGAAATACGATGGCAAGCAGCATAATCAGAAACATCGGAATTTTCTTCATTTTTTATATTTAATTGAGTTTTTCAAAATACTGAATTTCGTTAAGAGCAGTCGGAACAAGATAGCTTTTGCCACCTTTTAAAACTTTTCCATCAGCCGATTTCCATTTCCCTTCGGGCAGCTTGACAAATCGGGCAGTTTTTCCTTTTTCAAGCATGGGAGCAACAAGCAGATTATCGCCAAGCATAAACTGATC
>DGQJ01000405.1:8431-12265 GCA_002389705.1 Bacteroidales bacterium UBA4417 | reverse complement strand
TTTCACAGCATTTAAATGTTCCGAATCCAATACCCGCCAGGGGGCAACCGAAAACTGCATCATTGGCATTAAGGCATGTAATTGCGCCGATCGTACAATCAGGTCCTGATCCAGAATGGATTCGTCCAGGAAGGAAGTCCACTCGCCACCGCCAATCATATCCGGACAGGAAAACGGGTATCCGCTTAAGCCTTCCATGATCATATTCGGGATGAGTTTCTGCAGGTCGGTCCAGGTATGCGATTTGTCCTGCAGTCTTTGCGCCAGCGGTTGTCCGCCCATTTTCCAGCATGCGCGGTACTCGTTTAAAGGGAAACGCAGACCGAATTGTGCGAAAAGTTCGCATTGCTGGTTGGGTGTAACGGAACCCTTACTCAGTCCATTAGTCGGGTAAAAATACATATCGCCGGCATCGAATTTAAAAC
This sequence comes from Bacteroidales bacterium UBA4417, assembly GCA_002389705.1. Taxonomy (GTDB): domain Bacteria; phylum Bacteroidota; class Bacteroidia; order Bacteroidales; family UBA4417; genus UBA4417. The sequence continues at coordinate 11,840 of DGQJ01000405.1, read as the reverse complement.
CATCCACCCCAAAATCCTTTACCAATCCATCCAGCTGCTGATTGAACCATTTTACTGCTTCAGGATTGGAGAAATCAAGCACTGCCGACTGCCCGTTCCACCATTCCACCATCAGCGGTTTGGTTTGGGTTTGCCAGGTATCATTTTCGGAAGATTTCTGCAACAGAAATCCTTTGGCTTCTTTCAGGGTATTGTAAATCATGGCCTGGTCGGCACTTACAAACGGGCATATCCACAACATAACCTTGAAGCCCATGTTATGCAGTTTGTCGACCATGGCAGCGGGATTGGGGAAACGCCCCGGGTGAAATTTCCACAGGCCGTAATCTTCCTGCCAGGTATCGTCGATCATGATCACTCCCGGAGGAAAGCCGTTATCGAGAATGCCCTGGGCATATTTCAGCACATCGGCCTGGTTCTGATTGTAAGTCAGCTCAATCCAGGTGTTGTACTGCGGACGTGAAAATAATAAGGTATCCGGAGATTTACCCTTCGAGGGGAAATATTTCTGACGAACATACCGCTGAACTTCGGCCAACGAGTTTCCACTTTTACCGGTTACAACCTGATTATAAGGATCGGTAATGGTTATTTCATTTTCCCTGATCTCAAACTTGTAGGGTTGTTCACTCCAGGCAAATTGTCCTTTGTTAGTCAGAATAAGTGGCTGCGCCTGGTTTGACTTATTGTTGCCATAAAAATCCATGGTGTAATCAGCGGAAAACGGCATCAGGTGCCCGTCGTTTATCACACCACACCAAACTTTTTCACCATTGGCAAGCATAATCTTACTGATGTTTTTGTTTTGCTGTCCAAAGCTTGCCAACGTTAGTGTTATCAGGCCAAAAAGCAATAATCCCCTTGTCATTGTATCAGAATATTAAATTAATTTTCGAACATAAATCTGCATTTTCCGGCGCCGGGAACCGGATGCTTTTGCCTTAATTGAGCTGAATAATTGCTCCCCGGGTAATTTCGGGCAAGGTAACTTTAAAACTCCCGTTTTCCCATTTCCCGGTTAATTTTTCTGGTTTGCCCATAAACGGGATAATGGTTGCAAAAGCGTTCCGCCTGGCGTGGTGAAATGTAACGATTATGTCCTTGTCAGGAAGAGGATTTGCGTTTTCTTTTCCTTTTAATCCTGAAAAATTGGCCAGGAAAATGGTGGGTTTTTTATCGACCGAAGCAATTTGAGCAACGCATACGTCGGCATTCTCAATGTCAATGGCAGGCGAGTATGTATTTGAGTTTCGGATGTGAGAAAGCAATTCATCTATCTCTCTGTTTTCGAACACGGGGTATTTGCCATTATGAACGGACTTATCAAAATTCTCCTTCAAAAATTGCTGAAAATTCTTTTCCGGAATCCCGTTGATATGGATTGCATTTTTAAAGGCTACCGATAATTCCAGCATACGTTTTTTGTTTTTGGCAAGCTGCCGATGCCCGTCGTACAAACCGGTTTCGCCTGTAAAGATCAAGGTTTTACCATTTTTTACCCATGCCTGAAGTTGGGCATATTCGGTATCGTTGAGACATTTTACATCGGGCAAAATCAGGATGTCGCTTTTTGCTGAAGCCAGCGTGCGCGGGGTAATAATTTCGAATTCAATATGTTCGCGCAATAATACATTCATCATGCCCTGGTAAGCCGGGGTAAAATCATCCGCAAAATAACTTCTTGTCTGAGGTGAAAAGTAAATTCCTACCGGAGAAATTGGTGTACGTGGCGCATAAATCAGTTTTTCGTTTTCACTGATCCATTTATAAACCCTGGTGCGGGCAACATAATCATTGGAGCCCGACATTACGAAGCGGCGGGCATCCCAGGCGTTGGTGCCGGCCATAACCTGGCTCATGGCGAGGTTTTCGATGGCATCGGCCGGAACAATTTTTTCTTCTCCATCCCAGCTATAACTCAACATCCACGAGGGTTTCCCTTCGGCAAAAGCCCTGAAAGTAAACATCCCTGTCATATATTCCATCCACACGAGGGGCTCCCTGCGTGCACTGTTGTCGCCGGGATTAAATTCGTGAGCTATCGCATCAACCACCGGGTACATATCGTACACATCGGCTCCAACGCGGGCAGCTTCCTCGCCGATTCCGGGATAAATTTCGGCAATGGTTTTGCATTTCGGATTTACGGATTTCACGTTTTTATCAATCTCGGCCATAAACTCCGTCATGCTGCTGATCCGGAAATCGACCCAGGCAATAAACTCAGGATCTGTCCAGTCGCCGGGCTTGAAATCAGTAAAGGCATCAAACCCGGTTCGTTTTTTAAATTCAGCAACTGTATAAGTATCAAAACTTGCCCATGTATCTTCCCAACCGGTGAAATGGGTCATCCAGTACGGGATATCGATATAAACGCCATCGATGCCCGTAGTCGCTATCTGCCGTATGCGTTCCATGTACAACTTCCTCCACTCGGGGGCATACGGAGCTATCCACACGTCCTCTGAGTTTTCGCTGATCCAGAAAGCGTCGCCGAATCCGAATAATGCCGGATCGCCTTTTTTGTTCCGCTGCGCCCAGTCGGGATGATCGCGCAGGAACGACCTGGACTGAGGCGTCATGCTGTCGGTAATGCACTCGAGGCCGGCGGTATACACAAAAGCAAAATTATGGGCTGCATGAGCACTGTCGGCCATGGCTTTTATAGCCTTCAGCTTTTGGTCGGGAACCAGTAAGCTGCTGTACCTGCCGGTGATATCATTATCCACTTCGATGCCAAACAGGTAGGTTTGCCGGGCATCATTCATAATGGCATGCAACTGATCAATTTCGCAGCCATGGCCTGAGGTACGCACATAATGCGTCCAGTCCTGGGCCAGTGTAATGTTAACCGAAGCTATGGTAAACAGCAGTATCAGGAAAAGCCGGTTGTTTTTCATTGTATGATTTGGATTACCTGTGTTCGTTGCGAAGGAATGGTAACATACATTTTGTTATTCTCAATTTTAACCGGCTTTCCACCCACCAGTTCTTTGGCGCTGATTTTGCCGGCTATTTTAAGTTCAGTTGCATCCAGTGTTATCAGGCATTTCACTTCCTGGCTGCCGTTATTGCGAACTGTAAAAAACAGGTTTCCGGGTTTGCCGAAACGTTCAATCCGCACTGATGCATTGTTTGCCGAAGCCCCGGTTACTGGTTCCCAGCCTGCAGCAGCAATTGTTTTAATGATGGGAATGTATTTTTTGAAGAAAGGTCGGCCGTTTTCTATTTTCTGGTGATCCTGCCAGTAAGGATCGCTGGAGGCATTGGTGCTGAAAAACGAAGGAAAAAATCCATAGGCCATCAGTTTCTCGAAATATACCTGGTACCCGGTGTAGGGTGCATCAGTGAAAGCTTTATCGTTCAAACCTTCGTTTAAAAGAAATACAATGGGTTTGCGGAACGAAAT
>DGQJ01000405.1:0-8411 GCA_002389705.1 Bacteroidales bacterium UBA4417 | reverse complement strand
CCCATGGCCAGCTTGCCCTGCATATGCATTTCGTCGGCTATTTTCTTCATAAACTCAAACTCAGAAGTAAAGTTCCAGATGGCCGGCCGGGCCTCGCCTGCCGAAAAAGTAAGCGGGTAATCGGTAGTTTTAAAATGCGCAGTGCGATAATTCAGATCGTGGTGCCAGTTCCATTCCATCGAATCGAAATAGATGCCATCCACATTCATTTTTACAGCCGGTTTTATTTCGTCGTGCAAAACATACTGATACCTGTTAAAACCAGGCAGGTCAGGATCGCAGTTGGTAGTAATGCTTACAGCCCAGCCCGAACTGAACCAGGGTGTTTCGAGTCTGCGCGTTTGCTTCAATCCGTTTTTATCCTGTGTTGCACTGTTGTTCACATATTCCTGGTGCTGGGTTGGGATCATTGCATCCGAAACCAGTGAATCGTAAGGGATATTTTTCCGGGTAATAGGCAGTTGAATATCCCAGGGCTCGGTGTATTGAAAACTAAGCACGCCGGTACCTTTGTCGGACAAAATATTCGGCAGTTTTTGCCCGTCTTTGGTATCCTGGCCATTCCACGATGTTTCGTGAAAAGCAAATCCGAAATCTTCCCATTGCGGAATGGATCGGAGCGGGGTAAAGGGCAGCCAGATGCCTTCGGTAACCACACGTTTTTTAAATGCTTCGGGATAAATGGAATAGTATTTCTCCAATGCGGATCGCATTCCCCATTTGCTGTTAAATTCAAATGAACTCAGTTTAAAAAATGCCCGGTTCGGGAATTTATCAGTTAAAGGACTTGTGGCAACATCAAATTCAGCTACTAATCCTTTATTTATTTCGGCGCCAAGCCGGTAAACCAGTGGTATCGCCATATCAACGCCCAACGCTTTACCTTTTCCATCGGCAGCAATTGCACAAAGCGGGTAAAATGACATGGTGCCGCGGCCTACTGCATCGCCGTATCCTCCGTCGGATAAGGTTTTTCCATTAAAAGCGCCATCGGGCGGCCAAACCGTATTTACAGGGATGGTATCAAAATAAGTGAGGCCCAGGTTCATTTCTTTTGATTTATCAAGGCCTTGAAACCATTTCCATTTTGTGCCGTTCAGCGGAAGGATTATCCGCAGCGTAGCACACGAATTTCCATCGCCCAGGTATTGGAGCTCGCCGTTGATTTCGGTATAACTGCCCCGGTTAATTTCGTGGAGTACCAGCTGGTAAGCGGTATTCCGATAGGTGGTAATGCGGGTGTTTGATGAATTGGCAACTTCGTAAACAGGGAGTTCGGTTGCTTTGGTGATGGGGTCGGCAGGCAATATGTATTCAACCCGTACAGGTGTTCCGGGCCATTTCGAAAGCGCTGCCTTAGCAAAACAGTTGCTCACAAACGTGAAGCTGGCGATTGCAAAAAAAGCAAAGGCAATGGTTTTGGTTTTCATAATCTTACGTTGAATATTTATCAGTCACAATGTTTTAAGCCACTGTAAAGCTACCCGTATAGCGGGTTTTATAACGAAACGGTATTTGTAAAAAAGGATATAAACAAATGCTGTTATATCCTTTTTTGCAACTAAACATAAACCTAAACAATCAAATAACTGAAAGCAGGTACATTTAAGGAATTACCCTTTTAAGTTATGCTAACTCCATTTGATTTGGTATTGAGGTTTTTTATAACACAATGGTGAGAAATTTCGATTCCGGAGTCTGGGTAACAGGTATCCAGCCCACTTCGGTCCAGCCTTCGTTGCTTTCGACAATACCAAAGTTTACTTTTTTACTCATGTTACCTAAAGCGCTCCGCTTTACTGAGAATTCGATTGCGTTTTTACCATCCACAGTTTTATACGGGGAGAATTGGAAAACATCAGCGAAACTTAAAATTGCATTCCAGTTCCAATCGTTACCCGGACCTACGTGTTGAAAAACATCGCCCCAGCCGCCAGGAACAGATCCTTCGCAAAGATAATCAGCGCCAGAACCGGCGGGGTACATCCACGATTTCAAACCTGTTTCAGGGTTATTGTCGGTATCCAGGTATAAATCCATAACGGCAAATGCGAAGTCAGGTGTACCTTCTACGTAGAAGTTCAGATATCCTGCCGAAGCATAGGTTTTAATGGCAAGAATATTCCCCCCGGTGCCGGGTGCATTTTCTGTGTTATAGCCTACATAAGTCCAATCGGTGAAATCGCCGTCAATTTTAATGTTAGGTCCGGTAATAAGAACTGTATCGACAAAAGTGCTGGTTTCGGTTTCGTTTTTTGCGGTTAACGTAACCAGGAACTGACCTTTGGCAGGGAAAACATGGGTTGGGTTTTTGAGCGTAGAGGCTTCGGTGTTATCACCGAAGTTCCAGGAATAAGTGGTGCCTCCGGTTGAGAAATTAGTAAAATTCACTTTAAACCCATCGGCCACATAGCTGAATACTGCCTTTGTACCGCTTGTATTATCATCTTTCTCGCACGAAACGGCTGTAAGCATAGCCAGGGCAATACCCAATATAAACCATTTGTTATTTTTCATGTTTTTAAATGTTTGTATGATTAGTAATTCGTTGTTAAGTGTTGGCAGGCCTGTTTACTTTGCAGTAATTTTCACCTGGTGATTTAAGCTGTTCAATCCGGTTGTTTCGTTCCATGTGCCTTTATTAGCAAGTCGAACTGAATATTCTACCCTGTTTTTCAGCCTGGCATCACGATCGGTTATCGAAAGGTAGGTGTCATAATCGCCGGCCGGAATGCCTGTTAAGTTCAAACTTTTTGTAATAGTAAGCAAGCCATAGGGTTTGCAGCTGCGCATATCAACAGCAAGATCAATCGGATAGCTGGTACCCGAGATTTTGTCTTTTAAAACCAGGCTGCTGATCTTATAGTTATACAATGGAGCATATCCTTTGTTGGTAAGGGTGATTTCGACTGTATAATCCTTGCCAGACGTTGCAACATCAGGCAACTTGGCGTTCACCAGGCTAAACCTGTAACCGAGGTTACGCCTGAATTCGTCGAAGCAACCCGAATTTTTCCAGGCAGTAATTACAGGCTGGTACCAATCGAGGTTCAGATAGGTCCATTTTAAAAGCCTCATCTCCGTCTGGGCTACTGAGCAACCGGGGAAATCTCCCTCGGGCGGACAGGTTTCGCCTCCTGTTGGCACATACAATGCATCCTGACTGATGTAGTTTTTTTCGGCTGTAACATTATTGTATGTACCATAATCGGTTCCGCCTGCAAGGAAACAATCGTTGTGATGCCCGATGCGGGCCTTATTTTCGGCGGTGTAAGCAATTGAAACATCAATAGGAGTGGTATTGCCCACAATATCCTGTTTTGCCTTAGGTGTGCGTACCTGTACCATGATTTCGGAAGGCAAAACACTCAGCAGTTTATACAGGATAGTTTTTTCATTTTCCATGGTTGCCAGCCCGTTGCTCGAGGCATGCCACTCGCCCCATGCACCGATAAATCCGGCCTGTACAAAGGCAATAACATCCTTATTGGCTTCGAAGAAGGGTTTCAACTGGTCGAGATGCTGCAAAACAATGGCTAAAGGCGCATCGGTTCCGGCCATATCATCGGTATAAGCAAAACGAAGCACACACTTCAATCCGGCATCGCGTAACAGTTGCATATCCGAATTCATAAGCTGGAATTGTGCATCACTGATGGCTTTATCCTTAAACTTATCGAGATAAAACTGCCGCATGATCATGGTTACATTATCAGCCCTGAGTGTTGCAAGCCACATTGCATTCAAGCCTGCTCCTTCCGATTTTACATCCACCATATGAATGAAACCACGTTCCGGATTCGGAAAAATATCCGTTGATGCCTGATACTGTATGGTAGTAGTATCGGAAGCAGCATCGTTATCCGATTTTTTGCAACCCTGATACGATAGCAACAAAGCACAAATCAACAGAAAGGCAGTGATATCAGTCGTATATTTTCGTTTCGTGAATTTCATTGGCGGGTAATGATTTTGTTTCTATTAAACAATCCAACAGCTAATCAATATGTATTTCAAGAAAGAAAAGGAAGCAGGACTAAATCCAAAAATTTTAAAATCCTGCTTCCGTACAACTATCAATTGTAACCTGGATTTTGAATAAACACACCCTTGCCTTCGCTAACGGCACGTAAGGAGAATGGGAAAACCACCTTGTTGTCGTCAGCATAGGTTGAGCCTGTGAGCTCTTTACATCGGGATACAAATTTACCGTGGCGGATCAGATCGGAACGATATTGGCCGTTTTCGCACCAGTACTCGTGGCTGCGCTCGGTGAGGATCATATCGTTAAACACTGCAAGGGAGCTGTAATCGGCCAGTTTAATTTCCGGGATTTGGGCCCTGCGGCGTATCACATTCACCAGGTCGATGGCTTCCTGGGAAGGAGCACTCATATTGGCAAGGGCTTCTGCTTTCGACAACAGAACGTCGGCATACCTGTACTGAATAATATCAACGGTTGTTAAACCAGTGGTGCGCAGGGCATCCTGATCAATTTTCAAAGGAATAGGGCCAAGATCGATGTTGGTACCCGGGTTAGCCCGGTTGAAAGTTACGCCTTCTGTATTTGTGTATTCGGTTATCAGCATGCTTTTGCGGATATCAGTCGGCTCGAACGAATCGTAGAAATACCATGTGCTCTGCACGGTTGCCCAGCCGCCTTTAGGTGCGAAATCGCTTGGCAAAACCATGAGCTGCCATTGGTTTTCGCTGGTTCCGTCGTAATCGCATGGCACGGCCCAGATCACTTCCTTGCTGTTTCTTGCTCCGTTCAAACTCCACATGCCCACGTAATCAGATTGAATGTGGAAGTAATTCATTTTGATGATATCATCGCAAAGTGCATTTACTTTATCCCATTTCTTTTCGTGGAGCATCAGCCGGATATTGATCATTTTAGCCAAAGCTTTGCTGAACTTACCATATTCGGTGGCACCCGGATCGGGTAAATCGGCAGCTGCAGCAACCAGGTCATCTTCGATAAATTTAACCATTTCGTCGTGCGAGAGCCTGGCCAGTGGTTTTTCCTTTAACGGATTTTGAAGTACTTCCAAAGGTGCAATAACAATGGGTCCGTACATATCAAACAAGTCGTAAGCCAGTAAACCACGTGCACAGCGAACCTCGGCTATTGCTTTTTTCTTAACGGCTTCGGATACTGTCGATTTTTCGATGGCATCGATGGTAGTGGTCATACGGCTTATTTTGTTATAAAATCCGGTGCCTGGGGCATCGCTAGTTCCATCGTAGAAGTAAGTCATGCCTTCGTCAGTAGGTAAAAGATTGAGCAAATGCCCGTCGCGCTGAACGCTGAATTTCCCCGAAAGAATTTCGGTAGTAGCATCCAACACAAACATAATTCCTCTTTCGGAGGTCGAATTTATACCGTCCCACCAAGCACCCCTGAGCGGATAATAGCAGGAGTTTACCATGGCCTGTATATCATCTTCCGACTGCGGGAAAATACTTGGATTGATATCAGCGTAATCTTTTGGGACCAGGTCTTTGGTGCAACCACCCATAAACATGAGTGTTACTATACCGAGAAATATTAATTTCATTTTCATGATTTTTCTTTTTAGCAGGTTAATTAAAATGTGATGTTTAATCCCAGTGTATAGGTTTTCACGTTAGGATAAGCTGCAGTGTACGAATCGGTTTCTGGGTCAATTCCCTTATACGGAGTGATTACGAAAAGATTTTGCGCATCAAAATGTATCTCGGCATCCTGTAAAACACCACCCAGCCATTTTTTGGGGAAATTGTAGCCCAGCGAAACATTCTGCAACCTGACGAACCATGCATCCTGCAGGAAGAAATCGCCACTGTCATAACTGGTTCCCCAACCATTGTAGGAACTTGGATGCGTGGTCGAAGGATTAGTCGGGGTCCAACGATCTTTTACTGTACGAAGGCCATTATAACCATAGGTGTAAATACCTTCGGCTCCTATACCATAGGCTAAATAGTTTGGATCAGCCAGTTTGCGGCCAAACATACCATTGAAAAAGAAATCGAGGGTAAAGTTTTTGTAGGTAATGGAATTGCCTAAACCGGCAATTGCACCCGGATCAGAAGTTCCAATTAACCGGGTATCGGCATCGTCAATCATACCATCAGGCGCACCTGTGCGTATAAACCGGCCATTTTCATCAACCATTGGATTTCCATTGCCATCGCGTTTATAGCCGTTTATATCTTTGGTTTTTACTGAACCTGGCAGAAGATCGGGCTGTGCCGGAACTACTTCGCCAGTCTGCATGATACCATCCGATTCCCTGTAATATAGGGCGCGAAGCGGATCATTATCACTTTCGTATACCTTAGGCTTCCAGTCATCTGCTCTTTTCTTCCAGGTATCTTTGAATTTAGAGAACGAGAATGTAGTCTTCCATTGAAAATCATTTTTAACTACGTTGCGGGTAAGGAGGGTGAACTCTAATCCCCTGCTTTGTGTTTCGCCCACATTATAGGCAACCATATTCACTTCATGATAGCTGTTTATGGGTTTAAATGCAAGCAAATCAGAGATTACCCTGCTATACAATTCCAATGAACCATTGACCCTGTCCTTAAACATGCTGAAGTCGACACCCAGGTTTGCCTCGGTGGTGGTTTCCCACTTTAAGTCAGGACTTGCAAGGCGCGAAAGCGAAACGCCGACATTTTTAACATCATCGCCCGAAAGGTATGCCAGGTAAGCACTATAGGCAGCAAAAGCATTACTGCCGATAGAAGCATTACCGGTTTGGCCATAGCTAAACCTGAGTTTTAACTGGGAAACTGTATTTTTCAGATTTCCGAAAAACGACTCGTTAGCTATATTCCAGCCCAGGGCGAGTGATGGGAATGTAGCCCATTTGTTATTTTCGCCAAAAACACTGGCTCCATCAGTACGTAATGTGAAGGTGGTATAATACCTGTCTTTATAAATATAGTTTATACGTCCGAAATATGATGCCATGCGATTTTCAGAGCCTGTGGAGCTAACTGTTTTGGTTCCGCTACCCGAACCGAGGTTATTCCAAAGGAAAGCATCGGTAATAAATCCGGAGTTACCGCTGCTATTCTCCTGGTCGACAAATTTTTCGCCTGATACACCGGCCAGCACATTAAAGTTGTGATCTTGACCTAAAGTTTTTGTATAATTTGCCGTAGCTTCGAGCAAATAGTCGTTTTTATCAATTTCCGAAATAGAGGCTTTTCCTTTTTCAGTTTCGCCTGCCAGGGTTGTTTTTGGCAGATAGGTCCAGCGGTTAGTTAATCCCCTGTCGATGCCGGCTTTGAGTCTTACTACTAAACCTGTTACCGGCGTAATGTCGAGGAATGAATTAACCATGGTTCTTTCAATCCGGCCGTTATCAGTAATAGTGAGTAAGGAGTAAGGGTTTGGTTGCTGCGAAAGCTGCGGATTGATAGGATAATTCCCGTCTTCGTCAATGGCCTGGATATGTGGCCCCTGCTGAACAGCAGCCCTGATTATACCTGAATTTTCCCACTGGTCGCCGCCCAAAGAGCTGTTTTCGTTATTGATACGGCTGAAGGAAAAGTTAAATCCCATTTTTACATACTTGCTCAGCACCTGGTCTACATTGCCACGAACGGTATATCTCTGAAAACCTGAATTTTTGATAACGCCCTGGTGATCATAATAGTTACCCGAAACCATAAATTTGGTTGATTTGTTACCTCCCGAAATGGAAATATTGTGCTGCTGTATAGCGCCATTGCGGGTAACCAGGCCAACCCAGTCGGTACCGGCACCTACGTTGTTAATCGCATTTTGAGTGTACATATTGTGAAACTCATAATCGTCACTTGCCTGAAAATCAGCCAGGGAAGTGGAACCCCAGGGTTCCACATGATTCTGGTACAGGTAATCTTCCCATTTTGCTTCGTTCCTTACCTGCATCCATTCGTTGAGTGGCATTACATCAAATGAGTTGTTATACTTCTGTACGGCATAGGAAGTTGAATACTGAACAACGGGTTTACCTTCGAGGCCGCGTTTTGTGGTAATAAGTACAACTCCGTGTGCAGCTCGTGCTCCATAAATAGAAGTGGCGCTGGCGTCCTTTAATACTTCGATGGAGGCTATATCATTCGGATTAAAGGTGTTGAGGATACTTTGAGTTCCTGCATCGTAACGGTTTCCGCTACCGGGTTGCTGCAAATCAGTGATCGGGAATCCATCAACAACAAACAAAGGGGCGTTGCTGGCAAGCTGTGATCCAGCACCCCTGATATAAATATCGAGACCACCACCCGGTTGTGCACTGTTTTCCCTGATCATCAAACCGGCTGCTTTTCCCTGCAGGGCATGGCCTATATCAGGATTTGACGAAACCAGGATATCATTGGCTTTCACTGAGGTGATTGCCCCGGTAAGGTCTCGCTTTTTCTGAGTTCCG
>DGQJ01000108.1:21099-25818 GCA_002389705.1 Bacteroidales bacterium UBA4417 | reverse complement strand
GAAGGTTATGTAAAATACTGGTGGGATAAAAAGCCGGGGTTGTTCGATGATATCTACACCGATCTGAATTTTGTAGAAGTATTTGAAAAATATGGCATTAATGTGTCCATGGATACTATTGCTCATCATTGGGCCGGAACTCCGTACCACCTGGCGCATGCAAACCAGGCTTCCCGATACAATATCCTCAATGGCATCATGCCGCCAAATTCAGGCAACTGGAAAAACAATCCGCATGCCGACGACCTCGATTTTCAGATTGAAGCCGACTTTATCGGCCTGATGACTCCGGGAATGGTGAATTCAGCTACTGAAATCGCTAACCGCGTTGGACACATCATGAACAGCGGCGATGGCTGGTATGGTGGAGTGTATGTTTCGGCCTTGTATTCCATGGCATTTGTATCAAATGATATAAACGAAATAGTGGAGCAATCAATTAAAACCATTCCTGAAAAAACCAAGTTTCACGATTGTATTGCTGATGTAATCAAATGGCACAAACAATATCCTGAAGATTGGCAGGCAACCTGGTTCGAATTGCAAAAAAAATGGAACAACGATGTCGGATGTCCGAAAGGAGTTTTTCTTTCGTTTGATATTGATGCTAAAATAAATTCAGCGTATGCAACAATCGGGCTGTTATATGGCAAAGGTGATTTTACCAAATCCATTGATATTGCAGCACGTTGCGGACAGGATGCTGATTGTAACCCGGCAACAGTCGGAGGAGTACTTGGGGTCATGCTCGGGTATTCAAAGATCCCTGCTTTCTGGCTTAAGCCTTTACAGGAAATTGAAACACTGAATTTCGAAGGAACCGACATGTCGCTGTCAAAAGCGTACGATATGAGTTTCAGGCATGCAACGGAAATGATAAAACTTGCCGGCGGAAAAGTAGATGGAGATAAAATTGTGATTCCATTTGCACAGCCTGTTCCCGTAGCTTTTGAGCAAAATTTCGAAAGAACGTATCCAACTTTCCGCGACAGGTTCGACAAATCTTTTACCGACGAACTTTCATACGACTTTGTGGGAAATGGCTACATTTTCTATGGCAACCTCGTAAAAAATTCAAAAATAGATAAGAATTATATCGACCGGGTTTCGAAAAGAGTTGGATCGGAAGTTTTTGGACTGGCCGAACCCGACGATCCTTATGTGGCTGAACTAGATGTTTTTATTGATGGAAAGCTGGATGAGCATGTAAAATTGCCCATGAAAAATACTTCCCGCCGGCTTGAACCTGCCTGGAAATATCAGTTGAATGAAGGGAAACACAATGTTACCCTGAAATGGAAAAATCCAAATCCAGCGTACGAAATCCGGATAAATGACATCATGGTTTATTCAGAAAAACAACCGGAAAGTAACCTACCCAAATAGTATCCGAAATGAAAAAAGGCATAAGTTTTCTCCTTTTGATATCAGCTGCATTGTTCCTGATATCAATGTTGCTACTCCAACCATCGTGCAAAAGTAAAACTGAAAATTCATCAGTGCTTCCTCAAAAAGTAACCTTGTCAGCAAGTGTTTTGAAGGACAAGATCAAAGGCGGCTGGGCAGGTCAAACCATAGGCTGCACTTTTGGCGGACCAACGGAATTCCAGTTTAAAGGAACCATGATTGAAGACTACCAGCAAATGGTTTGGTATGACGATTATATAAAGGAAATTTTTGAATCCGATCCGGGCCTATACGATGATGTATACATGGATCTAACTTTTATCGAAGTGCTCGAAAGATGCGGTCTCGACGCACCTGCCGATTCATTTGCACTTTCGTTTGCTCACGATGATTATAAACTATGGCATGCCAACCAGGCTGCCAGGTACAATATTCTGAATGGAATCATGCCTCCTGCATCAGGCAACTGGATGAATAATCCCCATGCCGATGATATCGATTTCCAGATCGAAGCCGACTTTGCAGGAATGATGTCGCCGGGAATGATCAATACCGCCTCAGAGATATGCGANNACGATATAGACTTTATCGTTGCCCAGGGGCTTAAACCCATTCCAGAAAAAAGCAAATTTTACCAGGCCATCAGTAATGTGATAAAATGGCACAAACAGTATCCAACGGATTGGAAACAATGCTGGTTCGAATTTCAGAAAAAGCATACATCGGAGAAAGGCTGTCCCGAAGGCGTTTTTAATGCATTCAATATCGATGCAAGTGTTAATGCGGCCTATGTTGTTATTGGCTTGCTTTATGGCGAAAAGGATTTCTATAAAACCATGGATATTGCTACCCGCTGCGGACAGGATTCCGATTGCAACCCGGCAACGGCTGCAGGTATACTGGGAGTTGTACTGGGCTATGATAAAATTCCTTCGTTCTGGAAACCGGCCATCGAAAAAGTGCAGGACCTGAAATTCCCGTATTCGGATCTAACTCTTAATCAGATTTATGACCTGAGTTACAAACATGCTACAACGCTTGTAGCAAAAAACGGGGGCGAAGTTAAGGGTGACAATATTACGATTAAAGTTCAGACACCTGAAACGCTCAGGTACGAAGAATCTTTTGTTGGCATGTATCCCACGAAGCAACTCCTAGTAAGGAAAGATTATCTTGATGAAAGTATAAAGATAGATTTTACAGGTAATGGAATTGTGGTACTTGGCAATGTGAAAAGCCAGTGCGGCGTTGCAAAGAGCGACTTTGTAGCCCTGCTGGATGTGTACATCGATGGTGCAAAAGTTGAGCAGGTTAAAATGCCTTATGATTACATCATTCGTAAATATGATATCTTTCACAAGTACATGTTAAAAAACGGCGATCATAAACTGGAGATAAAGTGGGTAAATCCGAATCCTGATTTCAGGATCACTGAAAAATCGTATGTAATTTACAGCGATTCACCACTTAAAACATTCAATCCTGATAGTAGTACTGAAAAATAAGCTTAAAATGAAAATGAAACGGTTTACTTTTATGTGGTTGGCTATGATCCCTCTCCTGGTTGGAATGCATGGCTGTAAGCCCGAACCGGATACCCCTGTTCCTCCTTATAAACCTCCTTTGGTTCGCCTGTTGACCGGACGCATATTAAAAAGCACCATCCTCAACCGCGACATTAATTACGCAATCCTCTTACCCAAACAATACGACTCCGTCAATACAAAGTACCCGGTGGTTTACTTGCTTCATGGATTTGGCGATGATGAAAAAGCCTGGTACACCTGGGGAGACATCATGACTTATGCTGAGGCAAACGATCCTGGTTTGGTTCCTATGATCTATGTGATGCCACAGGGATTTAATTCATATTGGGTTAATCAGTATGATGGCGGGTTCCCTTATATGGATATGCTCGTAAAAGAAATGGTTCCGAAAATAGATCAGTTGTACCATACTATAAAGGATCCACAACACAGGGCAGTGATGGGTTATTCTATGGGTGGTTACGGGGCTCTTATCACTACGGCAAAAAATCCAACCGTATTTAAAACCGGCGTTGTGTTAAGTATGTCGTATCGAACAGATCAGCAATATATGAGCGAATCGCAGTCGGGTTGGGATGTTCAATGGGGTTCCATTTTCGGGGGCGTAGGTACTAAAGGAGCTGCACGTTTAACCGACTATTATAAAGCGAACAACCCGTTCTATTTCTTTACAAATCCGGATGATGTTTCGTTAAAAGGTCAGAATTATTTTTTTGATTGCGGCGATGACGAGGAAAACCTCTCACAACCCAACGATTCACTTCACGACATGCTTCGCAACCTGAATATAGAACACCAATACAGGATGCGGAATGGTGCTCACAACTGGGATTACTGGCACGGTGCATTACCCGAAGCACTAAGGTATATAAGCTACTCCGTTCAAAATATCCCCTACCCTGCTGATCCTGAGCCAATAAACCCGGGTGCTGTTGTTCCGGCTGAGCGTATGTTTGCTGAACATGCCGAAGGCACCAACTTTCAATTTAATGTAACCGTGCCCCCTGCATATCTGAACGATACAAAAAATTACCCGGTTATAGTTGCGCTGCACGACAGGAACGCCGTTGCACAGGCTGAAGAATCACAAAAATTAAACTCGCTTATCAATACCATGATGGGCGAAAACAAAATCCCTGCTTCGCTCCTGGTCGAAATCCCTTTGCAAACGGAACAACTTACTCCTGAAATTCTGAAACAGATTGTAGTACAGGTTCAAAGTAAATATCGTACGATAGCTGATCGTAACCATACACTACTGCTTGGGAATAAACAGGCCGGATTATTGGTTTATCAACTTGCTCCTCCATGTGCACAACAGTTTAATGCATGCCTGCTTTTTGATGCAAACATCCCAGCAGATGCCCGTGTGAGTAATTCCGACATCGGTTATTACCTTGATATCACTGACAAAGGAATCAATTACAAGGGATATCATTCGTTGTACATGAGTGTAAGGAAGAACCATCTAAATCACGAATACCGGGTGCGGCGTGGAACTCCCACGCATCAATCCTTCCTGAACGGGCTATACGAATCGGCAGCCTATATCAACGAACATCTTAATAACTAAAAAATGAAGCGATCTGCTTTACTGATTCTGTTTGGTGTACTACTCATCTGCAATCCAGCTGCGGCAAGGGGCCTTCGGATCATGGAAAGCATGGTTATGTATAGCCGGATTCTGAACATGAATGTTCGTTTTTCAGTGTGTTTGCCCCAGGAATATTACTACACTAAAAAATCGTATCCGGTAGTATATCTT
>DGQJ01000108.1:8985-20987 GCA_002389705.1 Bacteroidales bacterium UBA4417 | reverse complement strand
ATGGGTGGGTTTGGTGCACTTAACCTGCACCTTAAACATCCTGACGTATTTGGCTCAGCTGTGCCTCTGAGCATTTCAGTGCGCACTGACGAACAATACAAGACAGAGGATGCTTCGGGCTGGGATGAACAATGGGGTCGGCTGTTCGGAGAACCTGGATTTAAAGGCATCGACAGAATAACGGAATATTACAAACAAAACAGCCCATTTTACATCTTGCCGAAAATGTCGGCGGCTGAAATCAATCAGCTGAATATTTATATCGACAACGGCGACAAAGAACAAACGTTGTGCCGCAGTAACGAGGAATTGCATATCCTCATGCGTAAATTGAATGTCCCTCATCAGTTTCGTGTACGCGATGGTGGTCACAGTTTCCAGTACTGGTGTTCAGCCTTACCAAATGCACTGCGGTTTATCAGCGATGCATTTGAGGGTAAGCCATATCGTGGAGATATTCAGGCTAAAACATCTGCCATACAGTTGCCTGAGATGCAAATCAAGAAATTTAAAATCCTGAATGAAGATGCATCTGTTTACGTGCCTGCCGATTACGATCAAACCAACCGGTTATACCCCGTAATTTATTTAGCAGGAAATCTTACATCTGCGCAGCAAAAATCAGTTGCAGCCTGTATTGACAAAGAAATTAAAAATAATGCTGTGTGCCCCATGTTGGTTGTTTTTTTAACTGACAACGCTCTTACCCACTTCGATAAAGCATTACCCCAATTAGAAGAACAGGTAAGGATACGTAAAGGCTACCGTTTCCGTGCCATTGCTGCACTGCAGTCGTCAGCAGCCGAAGTTTGCAAATTAGCCGTGCAGCCTGAGCAATTTACCGCCTGCATACTTAGCGATGCATTTCTAAAGGATGACCTGTTTACCGGACTGGTTTCGAAGATTGATTCAAAAAAAATGGAGCGGACTTCATTTTTCATTGATGCACCTGATAAAGGTAACTATTACAGTGACAACGGAAATGCACACATGCTTTTACGCGACAAAGATATGAAGCACGAATACCGGGTCAGGGAAGGCAAAGGAGGGTTTGAATGGTTCATGAAGGGTTTGCCGGAGATGATAAACTATACAGCAAAAAGATTTCACAAATAGCATCAAACAAATACTAACTAAAACTAAAAACCATGTTTATTGTAAGCAGTTACACATTGGCAGTTGTACTCACCTTTATTACCATGCTTTGCTGGGGATCGTGGGCCAACACACAAAAAATGGCCGCCAAAAGCTGGCGATTCGAACTCTTTTATTGGGACTATGTGATTGGGATACTTCTGTTTTCCCTGCTTTTTGGTTTCACTCTGGGAAGCACCGGTACGGTTGGGATGGGTTTTGTTGACAGCATCAAGCAGGCAAGCACTTCCAGCATCTTAAATCCCATTTTAGGAGGTATCATCTTTAACCTTTCCAATATACTTCTGGTGGCAGCCATTTCAGTTGCAGGTATGGCCATTGCCTTCCCGGTTGGTGTTGGAATTTGTATGGTTTTAGGAGTGCTTATCAATTACATTGCTACACCTAAAGGCGATCCCATGTTGCTGTTTATTGGGGTAGGTATTGTTGTGGTCGCAATTATTCTGGATGCCATGGCTTACAAGAAACATGCAGTCAGTGAAAAGAAAACATCAACAAAGGGTATTCTTCTTTCGGTTTCAGCCGGATTTTTAATGGCATGGTTCTTTCGTTTTGTGGCTAAAGCTATTGCCACCGACCCGGAAGCCACAGCAGCAGGGTTGTCCGAAGCCGGAAAACTCACTCCTTATGCAGCATTTTTCTTCTTTGTTATTGGTATTGTTATCAGCAATTTCCTGTTCAACACCTACCTGATGAAAAATCCTATCGAAGGCACACCTGTTAATTTCAAACAATATTTCGAAGGCAATTTCAGGAGCCATCTGTCAGGTATTTTCGGAGGTATGATCTGGGCACTAGGAACCGCATTAAGCCTCCTGGCAGCCAATAAAGCAGGCTACGCTATATCTTTCGGGCTGGGTCAGGGTGCTACCATGATCGGCGCATTCTGGGGTGTTTTTATCTGGAAAGAATTCAAAGGCGCTAACAAATCAATAAATACTCTACTCACATTTATGTTCATACTTTTCACAGCAGGTCTGGCGCTGATCATCCTGGCCGGAAATTAAATCACCGAATCATTCAATCTTCAATCAATTAATGTTAACCCTAAAAAAAAAGCAATGAAAAAAAACTACTTTTTGGCATTCTTTGCCTTAGCTTTAGTGTTCTTCGGAACATTACAGGCATTCGCAGCTGACTATACCATTTCCTTTACCGGATCGGGTAAAAGTACAACTGTTGGAAGTGTTGAAGCACAAAACGTAACAAAAGGCACATCGGTTACTGTGCCAGGTGGTGAAGTATTGGTTTTGAATGTAATCAATACTGCTGTTAAACCACTGAACTCCGCGAATGAAGGTTTGCGTATTACCAGTTCAGTTGCAGGAAGCTCAAACGTTTCATTTTATGCAGCAAAAGCTGGCAATGCCAGCATCAATGTTTACAGTATGGATGGCAGAAGGGTTGCCGCTTATGCACAAAATCTGCAAAAAGGAACCAATACTTTCAAGGTTTCCTTACGCACGGGGGCATATGTTATCAGCGTTCAGGGAGCCGGATACGCTGTGTCCGGAAAGCTTATCAGCGTTTCTGATAACACTGGCAAGGCCGATATTTCTTTCCAGGGTGTTGAAGAAACAAAATATGTAGCCCCGCTTAAGAGTACCAAGGCAAGCATCTCACTTGATTATGCACCGGGTGATATTATGCTGTATAAAGGCATATCGGGTAATTACGCCACTATCGTTACCGATAAACCAACCAGTAGCAAGACAGTAAATTTCAACTTTATTGAGTGCAAAGATGCTTCGGGCAATTACTATGCAACGGTAAAAATCGGCAGCCAAATCTGGATGGCTGAAAATTTGAATACTGCAAAATATAATGATGGCTCTGCAATCACTAACATAACTGTTGCTGCTGATTGGGGAAATACTGCTTTGGTTACCGGCGCATGGTGTTACTGGAAGCAAAACCCTGCCAAAGGAGTACAATTTGGTAAGCTATACAATTGGTTTGCAGTGAATGATGCTAGAGGAATAGCCCCAATAGGATGGCATGTGCCAACTATTGTAGAGTATGATTCATTGGCTTCTTTTCTTGGTGGACTTGAAATAGCCGGAGGCAAAATGAAAGAGACCGGAACTGCAAATTGGCTTGAAACTTCCCCTACAACAACTAATTCAAGTGGTTTTTCAGCCAGAGGTGGTGGAAAATGTAACAGCAGCGGTGTAATGAATGATTCGACTTATTGCTATTTGTGGACTGCTTCCGAGCTTAGTGCAACTAATGCTAAATGTTCCTACATGATTGGGGGTGGCGATGTTTTATTCAATGATTACGCCCCTGGCAAGCGCAATGGCTATTCTCTTCGTTGTGTTTTGGATAGTCATACAATAAAATCTGTTTCATTCTATGCGGATTGGGCCGGTGGCACCGAAATGTGGGATTTTTCGTATGATCCAAACTCAAATCAAGTGACGAAGCTCGACGACTACTGGGACGGTAGCCTGGATAAAACGATTATATACGATTATTCGGTAGCCGGAAAGTTGACTCTTATGAAAGACGGAGAAATATACAACGAATTTGATATTAATGCACAGGGCAATGTTACTAAAGATTATGAGTCAGGTGATGAATTCGAATATGACGCAAATGGTTTTCTTATAAAAACCTATGAAACCTGGAGCGGTTCAAAAGTCTTGCATAATGTTATTACTATAACCGATGGTAATATCGCTAAAATAGAAACCTATGATGATGCTGGAGTTGTTGTAAAGAAAATTAAAGAGTTTACGTATAAAACCAGCAATAATACCGAAAGTATTCACCAGGCTAATGTAATAGATAGCGATTGGAAGCCAATAGGTAATTTTTATGGCAAGCCAAGCGCTAAGCTGGTTGACTTTTTTGAGTACTGGGATCCCAGGGAAAATCCGGTTGTTAAGAACAAATCAACTTATGGGTATACACTCGATTCCAAGAACAGGGTATCAAAAGCGGTAAAAACCCTTCAGGATAATTCGACGGAAGAATGGGAGTACACCTATTAGGTAATTCCGAACTACAGATAGTTTTCTTTGGAATGAAACAGTTTAATGAATACGCTTACTTAAAAGCAAATTGGTAGTTGACTGAAAAGAGGTTAACCGTTTTTAACGAAACGGTTACCTCTTTCTTTTAAACTATATAACACCAACAATTCTGTAGCGCCAACAGGTTTGTTTTAAATTTATTAATGAATTTTAAAAACTGACTTTAATATCCATGAGCGAAACTATACTGGCCTTACTTGGATTGGGGATGATAACTACTTTCATCACTTTGATAATGATGAAAAAGCTTTCTCCTTTAGTTGCCCTTACCCTGATCCCAATTCTTTTTGGACTCTTTGCTGGAGTTGGTGGAGTTGAATTAGGCAAAATGATGGAAGACGGGTTAAAGGCAACTGCTCCCACCGGTGTACTCCTCATGTTCGGGATATTGTACTTTGGGATTATGTTCGAAGTCGGACTTTTTGAACCCTTGATAATTAAAATACTTCAAATTGCAAAAGGAGATCCGCTTAAAGTTATTGTGGGCACCTGTATCCTTTCGTTATTAGTGGCTTTAGATGGCGACGGGGCTGCAACCTACCTGATCATAGTTGGAGCAATGCTCCCGATTTATAAACGGCTAGAAATAAATCCGCTCATTCTCACAGCCATCCTTACCTTATGTGTTGGCATCATGATTAAACTGCCCTGGACCGGGGCAAATGCCCGTTGCCTGAGTGCATTACAACTCAATCCCACCGAACTATTTAATCCAATTATTCCCAGCATGTTAGCCTCAATAATCTGGGTTATATTCGTAGCCTATTACTTTGGACTAAAAGAGCGAAAACGATTAGGTAAAGTACATATAGAAGTACCTGAAAGCAAAGAAATTGAGAATAAAAAAATCTATTTTACCAACCTGCTGCTAACCATTGTATTGATTATTGCGTTGGTGTTGGGATTATTACCGATTGCCGTAACGTTTATGATTGGCCTCGCTTTTGCATTGATTATCAACTTCCCAAGCCTTGATGACCAACGTAAAAAACTGGCTAAGCATGCAGGAAGTGCATTATCAGTCGGATCAATGGTATTTGCTGCAGGTATATTTACAGGCATCTTATCAGGAACTAAAATGCTGGATGCCATGGCACAAAGTTTTATTCACATTATCCCTGATTCATTGGGGCCAAATATGGGAATTGTCACCGGTCTTACTTCAATGCCATTCACCTATTTTGTGAGTAATGATGCCTATTTTTATGGGATTGTTCCTTTAACCGCCAAAACTGCTTCGCATTTCGGAGTTTCAGCTGTCGAAATCGGTCGGGCATCACTATTAGGCCAATCGGTTCACATGCTCAGTCCGCTGGTTGCATCCACATACTTATTGGTAGGGCTGGCGGGTGTAAGCTTTAGTGACCACCAGCGTTTTACTTTAAAATGGGCTGTAGCTACGACCCTTGTTATGTTACTTGTCTCAATTTTAACCGGTGCAATAAGTATCCACTTTTAATTGATTTAATTTATTTTTGGAGAAATATGTGCTTATGACGGATAATATGTTTTCCGGATTTTTAACATTCATTATCTCAGCAATAAATTTATTTATCTATCCGGAATACTGAATCGATCACCGTTCCATCTACCCATTTAATAACTGCCACCACTTCATCCGTTAGACGGGCTTTCTGAGGCTTCCCGCAAATTTTTTCGGCCTCGGCTTTTAATTCATGAAGGGATTTTATGGGCAAGGGACTTCCTTTCATTTTTTCGATCAAGTCGGGGCGCAGTGGATTAATTGCAATGCCACGCTCGGTTACAACAACATCAATAAGTTCTCCCGGGCCGCATATTGTTGTAACCTCGTCGCAGATAACAGGCATTCGGTCGCGGAACAAGGGGATTGGAAGAATTACGCATTTCGAAAACAGGCAATTCATCCACCCACCGATACCATGTAAGAGATATCCATCAGAATGTGTTACTACGTTGGCATTGAAATTAACATCAACTTCAGTAGCACCGAGAATTACCACATCAACAAACTGGGCGAAATTTCCTTTGCCATGGTAATTGTAGCTGGTGAATGGGCTTGTATTTACATGACCTGCATTTTCACGCATTGAGCGAACACCTTCAAGGTCAAATGTTTGTCCATCCAGGATATAATCCACCAAACCCTCCTCCAGCATTTTTACGAGATATTTATTGCTGCCGCCTCGGGCAAAACGGGCTTTCATGCCTTGTTTGCGCAGCAATTCGGAAAAATATATTCCAATGGATAATGCAGTACCACCTGCACCTGCCTGGAACGAAAAACCATCGTGCACAATCCCGGTTTCCATGCAGAATTGTGCCGTCATTTCTGCCAGAAGCAGCCTGTCCGGGCTTTTTGTTATTTCGGTAGTACCAGAGATGATTTTTTCCGGAATCCCTACCTGTTCCATCACCACCACATAATCAACGTAATTGCCTTGAATCTGCCATGGGACACAAGGAAAAGGAACCACGTTATCGGTAACAACAATNNGCAGCACCCCTGTCGCCGGTTGCATTCCCGAAACAATCTGCAGTAGGTGCAGCAATTACTGCTATATCAATATGTACTTCACCATCCTGAATGGCCTGGTATCGTCCGCCATGTGAGCGGAGAATTCCAAGACCTGCCATATTCCCTTCGGAAGTAAACCGCCCTAAGGCACCATTCATGCTACCCTCAATATGATGTATAACCCCGTTTTTCAAGTATTTGATTAAATGCGAATGGCATTCAAACGAGGCCGAAGGAACCCAGGTCAGGTTTTTGATCCCAAGTTCATTAGCTATATCAAATATTTGGTTGCTAACAATATCTCCATTCCGGAAATGATGATGCGTAGAAATAGTCATTCCGTCTTTAATTCCAGATCTGACCAAGGCTTCTTTAAGAGAAGGAAGGACTTTATTTCCATCTTCAGGGTAATCGGAAGCCGAAACAATGGGTGGACCATATTTGCGGCCATTAGGTTTGAATTTCCCAACACCCAAAAACGGAGTAGCGTTATTTCCGTTAACTACTTGCGGGACAATACGTCCCACTGCATTTTTTGTTAATTTATCGTATTTTGACATGCGTTCCCAATCAATTTAAAACTGATTCTTTTTCCAATTTTTTATGAATTTAAAAATTCCTCCCGCCATTTTAGCGTTAGTTTACCCATAGATAAAGCCTGGTCAATTATTTTTTGAGCGCGCTTTACAACCGGTGCATCTATCATTTTTGTACCAAGCGAAACTACACCTAATCCCTTTGCTTTAGCCTCAAAAAATGCATTCACTATTTTCTTTGCTTTTTCTATTTCCACATCATCCGGGGCATAATTCTCGTGAATCACTCTAATTTGTCGGGGATGAATACATCCCATCCCCTCAAATCCAAGAGATTTTGAACGGAGTACGGTTTCTTTAAGCGCATCCATATCAGATACATCGCTGAAAACCGAATCGATTGGCTGAATGCCGGCAGCTTTGCATGCATTTACCACCATACTTCGGGCGAAGAATGACTCATTTGCTTCCTGGGTGCGGCGGGTACCCAGGTCGGCAGTATAATCTTCGAGGCCGATGGCCATTGCAACAACGTTTTCGGACTGGGCAATTTCGAACGCGCTTAATACGCCTAACGCGCTTTCAATGATTGGCATCAACCAAATATCCCCTTTCACTTCATACTTATGCTGTAATTCTCTGATTTTCCCATTCACAAGCCTGATTTGTTCAGCACTTTCACATTTGGGAATGAGAACGAGATTTACTTTATGGGGTACCACGAATTCTAGGTCAGCTAGGCCAACAGGCACCTGGTTAATTCTCACCATCCGTTCAGCTCCATAAAAATCAATATTCCTCAGTGCATTACGTACCAGGAATCGAGCTTCGTATTTTTTGTCGGGAGCTACCGCATCTTCGAGGTCGAGGATTATGCCGTCGGGTTTATGAATGCCTGCATTTATCATCAGGTTAGGTGTATTCCCCGGAAGGTAAAGACGTGAAATCCTGTTTCTGTCCCTGAGGGTTTCATAGCTGTTTTCCGGGAGCATTGGGAGAAGATATTCGAGGTCAGATCCGGTAAGCTGTCGAATCGCAGCTTCTATCCTTGCAGCAATAACAAGTGACAACGCCCCGGCATCCTCAACAAGTAGCCGAGCATTACAAATCCCATAAAATGAAAGCATTTCATTTATCAGCCTGCGAATATCTTCGCCAAACATGCTTTCTACTTTACTGATTAGTTCAAGCTGAATTCCGCCCTCTTCGGTAAGTTCCATAGTCACGTGACAATCGGAACGGGTTCCTTTTACCCGATTACCAATAAGAGCAACATTGTTAGAAAAAAACTCCATTTTTTAGCTGTTCTTTGTTTATAAAAACTAATTTTTGGCCAAAAGTAAGCAAGAGCACCTGGTAGTGACAAGGTTACTTTGACCTTTGAAAAAAGGCTAATTTTTCGTAAAATTAAACTAAGCACACGACAAAAACCACAACATGTTATATTTTAATATATATCATTGAATAACAAAATGTTAATAGGAATTAATTTCAATAATTTATTAGGCTTTTCACATTATTGAAATACTCCTGAAATTTGAAAGTTCATGGCTCATCCAATCAATACTCCATCTTAAGAACCTGAACAGGTGTCACAAATTCGGATGAAGAGGTTTGTCTAAAAAATGATAATCGTGTACCCTCAAACATGTTTCATATTGTAAACTTTCTAAATTCCAATATTTATACAAGCGAATAAACTTAAATTTTTAACTCTTAATTGCTAACCGGATGTTGACAACAAACTCATGCAAGTATATATGGCTAAATACCAAGCGAGGTACTAACACTAAAGCATATAGTAAAAAATGGTGAAATTTCAAATATCTTGTATCAGCGGCAAATTTTCAGAATATGGAATCCCTTTTGATTTCACTAACATTCATCGGATTCAACATAATTTCTGGTTAATAAATGGCTATCTGAAATATGATGCGCCATTAATGTGATTACTCCATCCGAAATTTTTCCATATTTATTCCCTATGAAAGTTCGCCTTGCCATACGGAAACTGGCAATATCGAACTTCAGAACATTTTCAGACTACAAGAATGAAAAGAGTTGCTATTTTATAGTCAGGTTAAATCCAAATTTTCATGAAATATTATAAACAAAGGATATAAGCGAAGTCGCTAAGTGCATGCAAAAAAGAGTACGAAAATATCAGTTTAAAAAAAAATGACTGTATTCTTGACTGTAAAAAAATAAACCACTTGTAAGCCATTGCCTGACAAGTGGTTGTATTTATTTTATGTCTCCCCGACAGGATTCGAACCTGTGACCCATTGATTAAGAGTCAATTGCTCTACCAGCTGAGCTACGGAGAGATTTGAGGCTGCAAAAGTAACATTTTTTCGATTTTGTTGATAAAAAAATAATTCTTTTTATTCGCAACGGGTTTTTCAATGAACCTGTAAGGATTCAAATTGTTAATTTTGCGCTATGGATTCATCTGCAGACAAATCTTTCAAATCGGCATTAAAAGTAAACGAAGGCATAGAACAACCCCCTTCAATAAACGCAGGCGCAGCACGCCATTTCAGCAAAGCAGGCCGGTCGTTGCTTTCGGCCGACCAATATGTTGATGGCATTGTGAACGGAAACCGAACCATCCTGAGCCAGGCCATTACGCTGGTGGAGAGTGCCCTGCCACTGCACCAGGAAATTGCCCAAACCATTATCAGCAGGTGTCTCCCTTTGTCGGGCAACTCGGTACGAATCGGGATTACCGGGGTACCAGGTGTCGGGAAAAGTACATTTATTGAAGCTTTCGGAAAACATCTTACTTCGCAGGGACGAAAAATTGCCGTGCTGGCTATTGACCCCAGCAGCTCCCGTTCGAGGGGCAGCATTCTAGGTGATAAAACCCGCATGGAAGAACTTTCGACCGACAACAACGCCTTTATCCGCCCTTCGCCCTCGGCCGGATCGCTGGGGGGCGTTGCCCGCAAAACCCGCGAAACGATAGTATTGTGCGAAGCCGCTGGTTTTAACACCATACTGGTAGAAACTGTAGGGGTAGGTCAGAGTGAAATTGCGGTTCATTCCATGGTCGATTTCTTCCTGCTGCTTATGCTTGGCGGGGCAGGCGACGAATTGCAGGGTATAAAACGGGGCATCATGGAAATGGCTGATGCCGTTGTGATCAACAAAGCCGATGGCGACAACCTGAAACGTGTTAACGTTGCCATGGCCGAACTCCGGAGTGCCCTTCATTACTTCCCTCCTACCGAATCAGGGTGGCAACCGGTGTGCGAAGCCTGCTCCTCGGTTACCAAAGCCGGTATTCCGCGGGTTGACGAATTGATTAATGAGTATGTGAGTTTCACGAAAAATAACGGATACTTTGCCAGGCGAAGGTTACAGCAATCGAAACAAATCATGACCGGCGTAATTGACCAGGCCTTGCACGATCATTTCTACCACCAGCCCGACATCAAAAAGTTGATAACCAAGGTGGAAGCCGAACTGCACCACGAAAAGATCAGTGCCTACGTTGCTGCACAAATGCTGCTGGAAAAATATTTCGAGAATAAATAACAGGAATTGCCCTTATTGTGTTTCAGTGCTTTTTACGAACCAGGGATAAAGCCTTCTGCGGGGTATCAAATTCAGGAGCAAATCCTGAATCAGGCCATTTTCAAGCACAATGTCATTCAGCCGGTAAATCATAGCAAAATGAAGCGAGGAAAGTTTAAATAAAGCGCGACATACTGCTTTATATCTATTTATTTCTGACTTTTGCATGCAGCTAAACGCAACAATTTCTTTCCGGTCTATGAAACTATCCTCAACTTTATTATTGTTTTTTTTTATATCCACGCGGGCTTTTGCTGCTTTCACTTTCAACGATAACTGCAAGAAAGCATACCTGGAGGTGATGTGCCTGCAGTTTTCGGCTGCAGAACAACGGATGCAATCAGAACTGAAGTTGAATACAAACAACCAGGTTCCTTACCTGATCGAAAACTATATCGATTTCCTGAAAGTGATGATTGGAGAAGAAAAGAAGGATTTCGACCGGTTGGAAGCGAAAAGAGGATTCCGGCTTCAACACCTGGCAGCCAGCGGGAAAGACTCCCCATGGTATTTATACAGCCAGTCGCTGGTTTACCTGCAATCGGGCATGGCCAGAACCAAGTTTGGCGAATATGTAAATGCAAGCCTCGAAATTAACCGCGCTTACCGCTTATTAACAGAAAACAAGCGCAAATTCCCTGATTTTGTTATGAATAAGGCAGCACTGGGAATTTTACATTCACTCATTGGTACGGTTCCGGCCAAGTACCGTTGGGCAGTGCGATCGCTGCAGTTCGAAGGTACTATAAGTGGTGGTTATTCCGAAATAACGGAAGCCTATCTTCAGATTGCAGCAGATCCTCAACTTGTATTCCAGTTGCCCGAAACTGCTTTCCTGCTTTCGTTCGTAACACTTAACTTATCCGCCGACGTACCCGCAGCACTCAATATGGCAGAGAAAATGCAAGCTTCGGCCCTGGCCCCGGTTATTAAGGAGAGTCCCCTGCTCATTTATATACTGGCCAACATTTATTCGAAAGCCGGAGAAAATGATAAAGTTATAAAACTGCTCTCCGAACGGCCCAACACTGCCGACCGCTACCCGTTTTATTACCTCGATTATATGCTTGGCGTTGCCAAACTTAACCGGCTTGATAAAGATGCCTTTTACCCCCTGCTTAGTTTTCTGGGAAACTTTAAAGGAAGAAACTACATTAAATCAGCCTATATGCACCTGGCCTGGTTTTACCTGATTGA
>DGQJ01000108.1:6164-8854 GCA_002389705.1 Bacteroidales bacterium UBA4417 | reverse complement strand
ATATACCATAACTGGGGAAAGCTCGAAAATGCTATCCAATATTACACCGAAACCATAAAAAACGGCGAAAAACTACCTTATTACTTTGCAGCCAACGCAGCGTTGCAACTGGGCATCATTTATGAGCAACGAAATGATTTCAAACAAGCCCGGTTGTATTATTCAAAAGTGCTTGATATGGATTTCGACGAATACCAGTTCAGCATCAGTAACAAAGCCCAGGCAGGGCTGAACCGGATTAAAGGAAAATGAATTTCCGTGATGCCACAAAAGCAGCTCATACATTTTGATGCCGCTTTTACCAGGCATTCCAGTGCTGCCGCTAATTTTTGCCAGGTTTAAAACCTGAAATTTTCAGAATCTTCCGGGCNNTAAGCACCAAGCCTTCCCGGCGATTGAGATGCAAATCCTGAAGTAAAAGGCCCGTCAGTCATCATTTTTGTTATCCCTTGCGGATCGGACGAGAACAAAAGCTGATGCTCAATAATAAAAGCCCAGATATTGCTTTCGTTGTTGCGGCTCCATTCCAGTTGCTGTTTACTGTAGCCTATTTTATATTCATCCTCTACATCCGGCAGGGTAACATCCAGAAAATAAAGTGCTTTACCCGCCATAATCATCTGGTCGAGTAAGGTGTTGTTCTGCTCATCAACACGTATAATTTGATCAGAAACGGCCAGCATGCACTCCGGCAACAGATGTTCGGGAGTAAACCTGTTTATTTTATATTTCGGCAAACCTGCTTTTTCATAAGCAACAACATCGTTCCCCAGGAAAAGATCCAAGCCAATGGCCATGGCTGTATCGGCATAATAAACCGGGTTTTCGACATCAAGCCCCGAAACATAGGTAAAAACATGGGGTACCGGTTTTTCGGGATATGCCTGCCTGAACCTGTTTATAGCGCCACTCAGTTCATCCTGCAAAAAGGACACGTCGGGATATTTCTTCAGGGTAAGATCATACAGCTCTCTGATATTGGGATCGTTAATAAAATTATACACCCTGAGGACATTCATGGTATCCTGCCAGTTGTTGCCCAGGAAAAATGCATATTCGGGATACAACGTTGCCATGCCTGCTTTCAGTTTCCGCTTATCGAGTGCAAACAAGGCCTTTTCGTAACGCGACAGTAAAATTTTGCTTTCGCTGATCTTGTTTTCGGGCTGTGAGGGCATTACCACCCCCGGTTGTTTATTGCTGCACGATTGCAAAAGAATAAACAAGGCTGGTATTAGAAACAGGTATTGGCTCAGGGAAGTAATTTTCATAAAAAATAGAAACAGCTTGGGTTTTTAGGGGAAGTATAAAAGATTTTAACTAAAGGAAAGGACCCGGACTAAACGGGGCGAAAGTGTTGTATTGATTTATAAAAACATCAGATTATTGTTTGCCAACTGTGAAATCCTGGAACAATCAGCACAACTCATACAATTACAATTATACGAAATCAACTCAGCATGCATCAACATATCTTTATAAAAACTTGATGCCCAGGCTGACGTTAAAAATGTTATTTTTCATTTCCACATCGCTGCTTCCGTTGTATATATTATCAACGCCCATCTCGTAGCGAACATCCAGTGTCACGAAGAAAACATCTATACCACCGCCCATTTGAACAGACCATGTACTATTTTTCAGATCGTCGGCTGAATTTATAGGCCAGAGGTCGCCCATATTCTCGGGATCAAGCTGCTTGTCAAGGGCAAATGTAACAGCAGGTCCGGCGAGTAAGCGCAGGTTAAATGGACCTTTATTAATGAGTTTATAACCAAATATAACCGGCACTTTCAACGATTTGATGGTTACATCCTGGTTCGTTACCGACGCCCCCACTTTTTTACTCAGTGTCGATTCGTCTATCTGGTAGTTGGCTTCAGGCTGTATATATAATTTTCTGCCCAATCGTAAAAATGCACCAACCTGGAACGAATTTTTAATGCTCGACTGGATTGAATCGATATTGTCAGTGAGGTTGTACGAATTATAACCCACTTTGGGGCCGATAGAGAAAATTCCCTGAGCTTCAGCAGCTATACCGGCAGAGATAATTATAAGAATTAGAATGATCTTTTTCATTTTTTAACCTGATTTTTATATATCAACGCTTAAAAGTTACCGTTATTATCCGCTATCCGTTTTGGGTATCATTGCCAGCAATTGAAGGCGGAAAAATTGCTGAACCAAATATAATTTTTCCGATCTTTGCACATTATTATTGTAAACCAAACTTGTTGTATAATGAAGACAAAATTAACACTAGTTGTGCTATTTTCAGTTGTAGCTATCGCTTTAAATGCGCAGAATGCACCATTTTATTTCGGGCTTAAAGCAGCCCCCCAGATTTGCTGGCTGAAACCCGACGCGGATAACTGGAGTGGCGACGGAGCAAAAACAGGATTCTCGTGGGGTTTTATAGCCGAGAAAAACTTTACGGAAAACCATAGTCTTGCCAGCGGCTTTAATATGCTTTTTAATGGAGGAAAGTTAAAATTCCCTACTGAAATAGATGGCGTTTCTGGTACCATGTACCGGAATTATTTTTTAAAATACATCGAAATCCCGGTAACCCTTAAAATGCGCACCAATGATATGAATGGAATACGTTATTTCGGACGTATCGGGCTGGGAACCGCTTTTAAAATAGGTTCGAAGACTGAAGATAAATTCACTTCCACTACAGGAAC
>DGQJ01000108.1:0-6157 GCA_002389705.1 Bacteroidales bacterium UBA4417 | reverse complement strand
GGTGGCCCGAAATTAGGCCTCGAACTCGCATTTAACAACGGTTTCACAAATATTCTGACTGAAAGTGGCCAGAAAGCAACCCCAAACTTTTTCGAACTGGCATTCTCAGTATTGTTCTAGGATAAAATATTTCCCGTTTTTAAGCCCGGGTATCCATCCGGGCTTTATTTTTGTAAACTGGTTGCGTTATCATTTTCGGGTTTAATCCAAAAACAAGTCCTTTTGAATACCCGAAACAAACTTTATTTTCTGGAACACCTTACAAAAAACGAACATGCGCATAGCCCTGGCACAACTAAATTATATTATTGGTGATTTTGAGCTGAATACCGGTAAAATCATTCAAACCATTGAAAGCTGCAGGCAAAAAGGAGCCGACCTGGTGGTGTTTGCCGAGTTATCAGTTTGCGGGTATCCTCCCCGCGATTTCCTTGAATTCAATGACTTTATTGATAAAAGCTACGCCGCAGTTCAAACTATTGCTTCGCATTGCCACGGCATTGCAGCCATTGTTGGTGCACCTTCGCGAAATCCTGATGCAAAAGGAAAAAATCTTTTTAATTCGGCATGGCTGCTGGCCGAAGGAAAGATACAGGCACTGGCCCACAAGGCACTTTTGCCAACCTATGATATTTTCGACGAATACCGCTATTTTGAACCAAACCGTCGGTTTGAATGTGTTAGCCTGAAAGGTGTAAAAATTGCACTCACCATTTGCGAAGATATCTGGAACCTGGTCCCTGATCCTTTGTACATATCAAACCCCATGGATGTACTGGCATTGCAGTCGCCTGATATTATGATTAATATAGCCGCGTCGCCCTTTAATTACGATCAGCAGCAAACAAGGCTGGGCATACTCAGGGCGAATACGGTGCAATATAAAATCCCGTTGATTTATGTAAACCAGGCTGGTGCTCAAACTGAGTTGCTTTTCGACGGAAATTCGTGTGCCGTGGATATAGCGGGTAATATAACCGGTCATTGCCGGGCTTTTACCGAAGATACCGTAATAATTGATTTTGATCCATCTTCCAGAAGCCTTGTTTCGGATACACCTGTTGCCACAAGGAGCACCTCGAAGATTGCGTTAATCCACGATGCACTGGTGATGGGAATCAGGGATTATTTTACAAAGATGGGCTTTAAAAAAGCCATCCTCGGGCTCTCAGGCGGTATTGACTCGGCCGTTACGCTTGCATTGGCTGCCGAAGCGCTTGGAAAAGAGAATGTATACGCGGTGCTGTTACCTTCCGAATTCTCGTCGGATCATTCCATCAACGATGCTGTGGCCCTGGCCCAAAACCTGGGTTGCATATACGACACCATTAGTATAAAAGATGGATATACGTCAATTTTAGGATCGCTTCAGCCCTATTTTAATAACCTGCCTTTTAATGTTGCCGAAGAAAATATACAGGCAAGGGTAAGGGCTATTATCCTGATGGGCTTAGCCAATAAGTTCGGGTATATTTTGCTAAACACATCCAATAAGAGCGAAGCGGCAGTAGGCTACGGAACATTGTACGGTGATATGTGCGGCGGCATTTCGGTACTGGGCGATGTGTATAAAACCGATGTTTACGGCCTGGCAAATTACATAAACCGCGAACACGAAATTATTCCGGTTAACAGCATCGTAAAACCGCCGTCGGCTGAGCTAAGACCTGGACAGAAAGACAGTGACTCACTCCCCGATTACGAAATACTCGATCAGATTTTATATAACTATATCGAGCTGCGCCAAAGTCCGTCCGACCTTGTAGCTGCCGATTTCGATGAAGCAACGGTAAAACGTGTGCTGCGCATGGTGAATATGAACGAGTGGAAACGGCACCAGACACCACCTATACTGCGTGTGTCGCCAAAAGCATTCGGGCAGGGACGAAGGATGCCGATTGTGGGGAGGTACCTGGCCTGAACACATAAATCAGGTCCGGATATCTTTTCCTGGCCGGACCTTTAGGCTTGAAGTTCATCGGCAGATGTACAAACTACCTGATGCAGCATCAATTGCGAAATTATTTCAAAATTATTCGTTATCTATATAAAATTTGTACATTTGAACATCTGAGATTTTAATTTTTTGTTGAATTTTTAATTTTCTGTATCCCGATATGTTTCATTCAGGTTTTAGTCTGCCCGGGCTGATATTAACAATTTTACTGATTCTTGCTTATCATTCAACTTATTCGCAACAGCATGATGCAGAATTAATTAGCCAGCAAACCATTGTTGAAGTAAATGCAAACCGCCTGGTACAAACCTACGATTTTGAAGTACGAATAAACAACAGAAGCGGCGACAAATATGCCGAGATTTCGATCCCATACAACAAACTGAACAAGCTAAACAATATCAGTGCCTCAGTTTTTGATAACTCGGGGCGTTTAGTAACTGAACTCAAAAAAAGTGATATAACCGATAAAAGCGCAGGGTCTTCGATGAGCCTATTCGAGGATACCTATGTTAAAGAGTTTAAACTGAGGAACCATACCTATCCTTACACTTTGCGGTATTCCTTTAAAATGGAATCGAACCAGTTCATGTTCCTGTGCCGATGGTTTCCGGTTCTGAATTACGATATCCCAACTTTAAAAGCCACCCTGAAATTAAACATCCCGATTTCGTACCACATACGATTTCGCGCATGTAAAGTGGAAAGCCCCAAAATAGATTCATTAGCCGACCGAAAATATTATACATGGCAGGCAGATTATATTAATACGGTAGAGCCTGAAAATTGGTCACCATCGCTACAGCAGTTCCTCCCGTGTATCGAAGTGGTTCCTGAGAAATTTGTTTTTGAATATGAAGGTCAGCAATCCGATTGGAAATCATTCGGAAACTGGCATTTAAAACTTCTGCAAAATCTCGATGACCTGCCGCTGTCCGAAAAAATCAAAATTCATTCACTTACCGAAGGCATTGCCGATAAGAAGGAAAAAATCAGGAAATTATACCATTATCTGCAGGATGAAACGCGGTACATAAATGTTTCCATTAAAACAGGTGGCATGAAACCATATCCGGCTTCGTATGTAGCTGAAAAAAAATATGGCGACTGTAAGGCATTAACAAATTATTTCAGGAGTTGCCTCGGCGAAATAGGGATTGACTCGTATTACAGTGCAGTAAATGCCGGTGATGACATCGAACCTGTTGATACCGCGTTTGCAGCCCAGCAGTTCAACCACGTATTTCTGTGTGTTCCGTTAGATAGTGATACTTTGTGGCTCGATTGCACCAGCAAATTAGCATTTGGATACCTGGGAACCTTCACCCAAAACAGGCCGGCGCTGGTATTAAAAAAAGATGCCAGTAAACTGGTTATGACACCCCGGCTGACGGAGAACGATGTGATTGAAGAAAGAAAGATAAAGGCAACCATTGGCATAACCGGCGAAATGAAAGCTGTGTACGACTGCAATGTCAGAGGCGAAAAGTACGAATATCTTTCACAGCTGAGATCAGAACTAAGCGAATCTGAAAGAAAATACTACCTCGACAAACGGTTCGTCAATAACGGTTTTCTGCTCGAATCCTATGAAATCAATATCCCTCAACGCGACAACCCGGTAGTGAATCTTGTGTTCACAGCCACATCATCACAAATGATGAAAACTTATGGCAATGAATCGTTGCTGAAAGTAATCCCGGTAAGTTTTACTTTTATTGAAGATCCAAAAAAGCGAAAGCTACCGGTACAGTTCAATTATCCCTATGCCCGGGTTGATTCCTGCGAATACGAAATACCTGCAAATTATAAAGTCTCAACAATTCCGGATCATATAAATATTGAAAGCCCATTTGGAAGTTACACCGTAAGTTTCCAAAAAAACGCACAGAGCGTGGCAGTTGTAAAACAAATCATTATCAAGGCAGGAACTTACCAGGCAGATCAGTATCCCGGATTCTATAATTTCATCAATCGCATAAGCGAATCGGAACAGTCACTATATATAACGCTAACTAATAACTGAGATGAAGTATTTTTTCCTCTTCTTACTGCTTTTTTCAGGTAGTCTTATTCAGACAAATGCCCAGAATTATTTTGAGAATTTTGGCAAAATTGGCTTAGATCAGATTGAAATGAAAACCTGTTTTTTCGATCCTCAGGCTGATGCAATTATACTTTCGGATGTTGCAAAATCAAGTTTCATACAAGCAGACGGAGGTTTTAATCTCCTGTTCGAACGAATTACACGGATCAAAATTCTGAATGAAGCCGGGAAGCGCTATGCCGAAGTATCCATACCCTTTTACCAGGAAGGAAGCATACAGGAAAAAGTAACTATCAATAAAGCTTGTACCTATACCATTGCCGGAGGAGGAATCAGTAAAATAAGCCCGCTCGATCCCAAATCATGCTACGTAGAGAAGACTACCGAAAACTGGAGAACAATGAAGTTTGCAATGCCCGATGTTCAGCCGGGTTCAATCATTGAATATACTTACAGCATTCAGTCGCAATACCTGTTTAACCTGCACGACTGGGAATTTCAGTGGGATATCCCTGTTTTATACAGTGCCTACGAAGTAAGAATGATCCCTTTTTATGAATATACATGGATGCTGCAGGGGCGAAAATCAATTGATGACTACAAGACCTACGTGGACACCGAGGCGCTGGCCCAACAATTCGGATCCATAAAATATAATGATGTGGTTTACAAATTCGGCCTAAAAAATATACCTGCTTTTAGCGATGAACAATTTATTCCATCGAAGGCAGATAACATTATAAAGATTGATTTTCAGCTGGCTTCTGTTAACAGGCCCGACGGATCAAAGATAAAAATTATGACCACCTGGCCTGAATTGGTTTCGGATTATCTGAAAAGCACCAATTTCGGCAAATACGTGAAAAAGAGCGAAAAAAGTGCCGCCGAAATTCTTGATCCGGATTCGCTGATAGGAAAAACCGCATTGCAGAAATTTGATTTCGTTGTAAGTTTTGCCAAAGATAACTTCAAATGGAATAATGAAAACAGCCAGTTTACCAATAAATCACCATCCGAATTGCAAAAAGACAAAATAGGAAACAGTGCCGAAATTAACCTCTGGCTGGTAGGTGCCCTAAGGGCAGCTGGACTTTCGTCTGATCCGCTGGTACTGAGCACCAGGAAACACGGAAAAATACTTATGGATTATCCTTTTAGCAGCGATTTCAATACCGTTGTTGCCTATGTAATTATTGACGGCAAGCCTGTACTGGCTGATGCAACCGATCCGTTTTGCCCAAACAACCGCATCCCGATACAATATATGAATGACAAAGGGCTTGTGGTGAATAAAGATAATATGGCATGGGTCAGCCTGCAAAGTCCTACAATCTCAACCCTGAATACAAGCATCAAAATTCAAGTCACAGGAAGTTCACAACAAGCCCAGCTTATATCCACAGCTTCCGATTATGAAGCATTATGGTACAGGAACAATTATGCCAACAACCGCAAAGATTTATTAAATAGTTTAAGCAAAAAAACGTACCAGGTCGAAGATTCTTCCCTAATTATAAAAAATGAATTCGACAGGAAAAAACCATTTATATTTACCTGTACCATAGAGAATAAGCCAGAAGTCATCAACGACAAAATATATATTAAACCATTTCTGAATGAATCTTATACCGAGAACCCGCTGAAACAAAAGGTTCGTACATACCCGGTCGACCTTACTTATCCGGTGAAAAGAACATATTTTTCAGAGATTGTCATTCCTGAAGGATACACAGTTCAGTTTTTACCCGAAAAAAGCACTTTCACCGATGAGCTTTTTAACCTGGAATATAATGTTGTGCAGAATGAATCAAAAATAGGTGTTTCCTTATCGTATTCATTTAACCGCCCCGTCTATCAAACCGAAGAATATGCCAGGGTTAAGGCCATGTTCGACCGGATTGTTAAAAAAGGGAATGAGAAAATTGTATTGGCTCCAAAATAAAAAATGGCCAGGCGATTACACCTGGCCATTTTTATTTAATACCCAACCAAAGGGTAATAAAATGTTGCTGAATTACTGAAGAATTCAACCTTTAAAAGTCTGATTACCCCATTCCGGCTTCAATTACATATTAATCGCCTCCACTGATTTAATTTCGGGAATCGCTTTTTTCATGGCATCTTCCACACCGTTTTTCAGCGTCATTCGGCTG
>DGQJ01000313.1:522-2610 GCA_002389705.1 Bacteroidales bacterium UBA4417 | reverse complement strand
GCACAAACGGCTTCCACAATGCGGGGATGGGCATGTCCATGGATAAGTGAAGCTATATTATTGGCAAAATCGACACGCTTAACGCCGTGTATATCGGTAACATAAGCGCCGGCTGCTTCGGCAACATAAAAAGGATGTGGCTTTCGGAAAACCACGTTGCGGCTGATGCCGCCCGGCATTACTTCACATGCCTGCGCGTACAACTGCGCCTCGTTTTTCCCCGATCGGGTACTTACTTTTTCAGATGACATGGCAGAATATTTAGGTATGTTCGTCAGTATAAATGCAATTCAGCGCCGGTGCAAGCCTGCAGGAAACTGAAGTCGATGCCCGGGGCCATTTCTCTTACAAATAAGCCCTCAGGTTTCACATCAATTACGGCAAAATCGGTATAAATATAGCTCACCACATTTTTCCCGGTTAAAGGATAAGTACAATGTTTTACAATTTTGGGCTCCCCGTTTTTGGTAGTGTGCTGGGTAAATACAATGATGGTCTTTACTCCCTGCACCAGGTCCATTGCCCCGCCAACCGCGGGAATGGCATCAACTTCGCCGGTCGACCAGTTGGCCAGGTCGCCGGTTTCGGATACCTGGAAAGCACCCAGCACACAAATGTCAATATGGCCTCCGCGAACCATCGCAAAACTGTCGGCATGATGAAAAAACGCGGCTCCTTTAATGGCGGTAACCGGTTTTTTGCCGGCATTGATCAACTCATCATCTTCAGCCTCTTTTGCAGGCGATGGCCCGACACCTAGCAATCCATTTTCGGTATGAAATATCACTTCCCTGTCGTGCGGAATATAGTTTGCAACCAGCTCAGGAAGCCCGATCCCCAGGTTTACGTATGAAGCATCCGGGATATCGAGTGCAATTTTTTCTGCAATCTGTTCCCTGGTCCAACCTTTATTTTCAACTATTCCCATGGGTACCTCCTGTTCTGCCTGATTAATTCATTTTCGCTCAGCGGATCGGGTATCTCAACTATTTTTTGTACAAAAATGCCAGGGGTAACCACAATTTCAGGGTCTATTTCTCCGGGTTCAACAAGTTGGTTTGCCTGAACGATGGCAGTTCTGGCGGCCATACACATTACCGGTCCAAAGTTACGGGCGGTTTTGTTGAACAACAGGTTTCCGTACCGGTCGGCAACCTTGCATTTCACAAGCGCAAAGTCGGCTTTTATACCATATTCCATCACGTAAGATTTGCCATCGAACATCCTTTCTTCTTTGTTTTCGGCCAAAGTAGTGTTTACCGATGTTGGTGTAAAAAAAGCCGGTATTCCGGCACCGCCTGCCCTGATGCGTTCGGCAAGTGTACCCTGCGGAACAAGTTCCAGCTCAATTTCACCTTTCCTGTAAAGTTCGGGAAAAATAACCGATTGGGCTGTACGCGGGAACGAACAAACCATCTTTTTAACCTGCCGGTTGCCGATAAGCGCTGCCAGACCTATATGCCCGTTGCCTGTATTATTGCTGATTACCGTAAGATTTTTTGATCCCTGGTCGATCAGCGCATGAATAAGTTCGATAGGGCTGCCGGCTTCCCCGAAACCACTGATCAGTATGATAGCTCCATCAAATATCCCCGCCACAGCTTCCCGGGCTGAACCCACAACTTTATTTATCATCTCACAAAAATATTATTGTTGATGGCGGGTTGATTCAATTGAATCATGCAGCATGTTTTCAATTTCGTGCAGTTCATCTTCATAAAAATGTTTATCGGCGCCGTAGGGAACCAGGTTTGCAATTGTATTCTGGCGTTCATCGTACCTGGCCAGGTAAACTTTGTCCATCCATTCCATATTCCTGGCTTCGTTAAATTTAAGAGCAAATAATTTTTCCCCGTTCAGATCAACTGTACCCAGCATCGATATTTTTCCTGCCGAGGATGTCATGGTGATGTACCTTGACGGTCGGTTGATTGAAGCCAGCGACCGGTACACCTTGCTGAAAACCTTGTTGATTTCGGCAAGCGGCCGGGTAAAATAGTGATGTTCGCCGGTGGGCCTGGCACAGTACATGGAATGGAATCCCACGCCAAGCATGGCAAACAGGTTACCGAGGTCAATCCAGTTTTG
>DGQJ01000313.1:0-498 GCA_002389705.1 Bacteroidales bacterium UBA4417 | reverse complement strand
ATGCGACATGAAAACCAGCTGTATGCCATTGTCGTTCAGCATGCTGAAAAGCTCAAGCATGCGGTTATACGAAGGCTGGATAATAATTTCGGGGCTGTAGGTCAGCACCCGGGTTCCGAGGCGGATGGTTTTGATATGTGAAAGTGCAGCGTCGTCAATAATCGGCCTTATGTATTCCTCGAAGCGTTCGGCCCTGATATATCCTGCGTCACCACCGGTAATCAGTACATCGGTAACTTCCTTATGCTTTTTCAGATATTCATGCACCTGGTGAACATCTTTCTGAATAAACATATCTTCATCGCCACGCACCTGGGCATGCCTGAAACAGTAATTGCAGAAAGCGAAACAGTTCTGGGTCTGAACATCAAAAATCAACTGGCACTGCGGGTATTTGTGCTGGGTTCCTTCCAGCACTTCGGTTTTTCCTTCCGAATTCACAAAAGTGGGCTTATTCAACTTCTGGTTACCGTCGTGCGGATTGGTTTCTTTCATGTA
>DGQJ01000394.1 GCA_002389705.1 Bacteroidales bacterium UBA4417 | reverse complement strand
GTAAACTTTATGAATATCACCCGCCTTACCGGCGATAAAATGCCTGTGATATCGGAATGGACAGGCCCCGCACATGGCCTCGAAGCGGCTTTAAGCCTTCATAACCTCACACTGGGACTGGCAGTTTTATTCCTTTCGCGTGTACTGGCGCTGTTGTATTTCATGAACCGGATTAAGCATGCCGAAATGATGGAACGCGTTAAAAAGCAATTGCTTATCAATGCCATTCCTTTCGTGTTTTTCTTTCTCACTTTTGTTATCTGGACCCTGCTGTCAGCCGGGTTCGCCGTAAATCCTGAAACAAAAGAAGTGTTTATGGAACCTTATAAATACTTGCATAACCTGCTGCAAATGCCTGTTGTTGCGGTGATGTTTGTACTCGGAGTGGCATTTGTTTTAATAGGAATTATCCGCCCGATAACCTGTTTCGAGAAATGCAGTACCAAAGGGATCTGGGGTGCCGGCATTGGTACGGTACTTACTGTGCTAGCGTTGTTTCTGCTGGCAGGGTTTAACCATACAGCCTATTATCCTTCAACCTATGATCTGCAGAGTTCATTAACCATCCAAAACAGTTCGTCGAGCCTGTACACACTTACGGTGATGAGCTATGTTTCGTTACTGGTTCCTTTTGTAATTGCTTACGTTTGGGTGGCCTGGCGTTCCATCGAC
Source organism: Bacteroidales bacterium UBA4417 (assembly GCA_002389705.1). Taxonomy (GTDB): domain Bacteria; phylum Bacteroidota; class Bacteroidia; order Bacteroidales; family UBA4417; genus UBA4417. The sequence continues at coordinate 5,830 of DGQJ01000394.1, read as the reverse complement.
AACAAAAAAATAGATATGGAAGAACTGAATAACGAAACACACGTTTATTAACAAGCTGGATCGGGAGTTTCAGATTTACTGATTTGAAACTCCCGACATCCTTGCCTGCTGTCACAGTTCGACATCCAACATCCGACATCCGANNTGCTCACCTGGCCAATCCTGATAGCAGTTTCGTTTTATGCTGTTAGCTGGATGCTTAAAAAGTTCGATAAAAATATTGGTAATTAATAGGACATCAAATAGGTTTCTCAAAATCCGGGTTAGCAATTGATCGCAACTACTTATTTGGGTTATTGCATGTAACCGCCACTCTTTTCATTGTATATTTGTATGTTATTACAAAGAAATGAGATCAGTTATTATTTCCGGTATTTTGATTCTGGTAATGGCCGCGTATTTGATTATACCGGCCGTTCCTGTAATTGACTATCTGATAAACAAGGACTACATCGCCAAAAATCTTTGTATCAATAAGGATAAACCCAAAAGTTGCTGCAAAGGGAAGTGCCATATGGTGAAGCAGTTGCAGAAAACAAATAAGAATTCAGAAAACAATCCAAAAAATACCAACAGCAGGGTTCAACTCAAAGAACTGAATGAGTTTATCCTGGGTAAGTCCTGTACCTACACCGCTAAAATTACCAGCTATACCTATTTTGTTTATAACATAGTAACCTTCGACCAATTGGCGTGTTCAGCCATATTTGTTCCTCCTAAGCATTGCTAAACCTGTATCTGAAAATAATTTCCCGGAACAAGGTTTTAATACGCGGATTTATTGCGTTTCAATCAGTGTGTTCATGGTAATTTCTGCCATGCGTCCTAAATTTCTAAACGATTTAGTTCAGTTACTCCTGCATTTAATTTCGGGTTTTTGAGATTTGAGCTGTCGCTTTTCAGGAAACCCCGCGAAAATAAATCTTATACCTTATTCCGGAAAATCTTTTTACAATACTGAAATCCTTTGAATTTAAAATTTTTCCGCTGTCGGAACTCCAAAGAAATCGGGTTCTGACAGGCAAATATTAATCGTAAAACGATTCGGATGAACCATAAATATCTTCTTTCAATAGCCTTTTCCCTGTTTGTTTCAGCAGGGATCAGGGCACAGCACCTGGGTGATACCATTGTACTCGGAGGTGTTGAAATTACCGATACCCTTATAAAGCGGAAACCTTTTGTATCCACACAGGTATCAAAGGAAATCATGCAATCGGCACCAACCCGCGATGTTGGTGATTACCTGCGTAGCATACCCAATGTTGCCGGCATTCGCAAAGGAGGCGGGTCTATTGATCCGGTTGTGCGCGGGTTTAAATTCAGCCAGTTAAATGTTGTAATGGATGGCGGAGTGAAAATTGAAAACGGTTGTCCCAACCGGATGGACCCGGTTACAGCGCATGTTGAAGTGGAGGAACTTTCCGAAATTGATGTTGTGAAAGGTCCTTATTTAATGAATTTTGGCCCTGCATTGGGGGGTGTCATAAATTTACAAACGGAAGCCCCGCATCCGTATCCGAAATTTGAAATACATGGCAACGCTGTGTTGGGTTACGAATCGAATTGGGATGGGACCAAAGAGTATTTTTCATTGTTTGGCGGAAACAGTAAAATCTACTTTCGTGCTTCGGGCGGATCCCGCAACTATGGTGATTATTCAAGTGGCGGATCTGAAGGTGAAGCAACGGAATATAACACCTCATTCCGGAAGTACAATTACGGCGCTAAAGTTGGCTATGCCATAAGTTTAAAACAGAATATCCTGCTTTCGTACAGCGAATCGCATGGCCGTGATGTTATGTTTCCGGCGCTNNCACCTGATGGATAACAGCAACCGCGAAACATGGAACACTAAACAAATGGTAGCTGATGTGGATGCCACTAATACAGGAGGAAAAGCCATTATGGGATTTAAATTAGGCAAACACTATTTATCTGGTGGACTGGATTTTGAAAAAATTTATAAAGATGGCGTGCGTACCATGACCATGCATATGATGGGTGGCACTTCCACTAAAAAGTTTAATCTGTGGAATAAGGCCGTTATTCAAAATGCGGGTCTCATGGCAGGGTATAATTCAGTTTTCGGTTTATATGCAGTAAATGCCGGACTCAGGATGGATTTTAATAAAGCCGATTCGGAGGATACACTGGTTCTGATTAAGAATGGTGTGGAGTACTTTAACGAAACCGCTTCGGAGTATGTTAATTTTAGTGCGAACCTGGGAGTAACACGAAAGATTACCGAAAAACTTTCTGTTTCCTTAGCCATTGCCCGCGGCACCCGAAGTCCGAATATGCTTGAACGGTACATTAAGCTGTTAACTGTTGGATACGATAGTTATGATTATCTTGGAAATCCGCAACTAAAACCCGAAACCAACAATGAAGTGGACCTTACTATAAAATTCAGCGATTCTAAATTGGGAAGCATGTATGCTAACGGGTTTTACTCCTATGTGAAGGATTATATTTCATCTCAATTGCTTCCTTCATCGGTTATTACACCCGGAACCCTTGGTGCGCCGGGCGTAAAACAATTTGTTAATGTCGATAATGCAACGTTTACCGGGTTTGAACTGGGCTATACTTCGCCAAAGGCATACAAACTTGGTGTAAATGTAGTTGCAGCGCTTACCTATGGCCGTATTCCCGAGGTAACGAAGTATATTATTAAAGCAGGACAGGTAACAGGCGATACATTACTAAAAAACGATGCACTTCCTGAAATACCGCCTTTCGAAACAACAATCAGTGTAAACTACCGTTTGCTCAAAGGAAAGCTTGTTCCAAAAATGGCATATCGCNNCGGGTGTAAACAATATTTTTGACGTGTCGTATTATGAACATCTGAATCGTAAAATAGTAGGCTCAGCAGAAAAACTGTACGAACCCGGCCGGATGTTTTTTGTAACTCTTAATTTGTCAATCTGATGAAAACGAAATATGTCCTGTACTTAACCATGCTGTTTGGCATGCTGTTGCTCGTTGATGTATCTTGTAATAACGATGAGCCCGTTGACAATAACACTTCAGGGCATATTTCGTTTACTTTTACCCATTTGGTTGATGGAATGCCTTTACAGAAAGATGTTATGAAATATGTAAATGCCGCCGGAAATCCTTACGAAATTAACCAGTTGATGTATTTTATATCGGATGTTACCCTTTTCAAATCGGATGGAAGTAAAAAACTCATCAGCGACTGGACCGATAATCATTACGTGGATATTGATCTTCCTGCAACCCTCACCTGGGATGTTTATGATGATATTGCTTCGGGAGCCTACGATTCTATTAGCTTCATTTTGGGGTTCACGGCTCAAAAAAACAAGTCCTTTATGTTTGTTAATCCACCCGAAGTTAATATGATGTGGCCCGATGTGTTAGGAGGTGGGTACCATTACATGATGATTAACGGTAGCTGGAAAAACGATGCGAACATTATTAACAGCTACGCGTTTCATTTGGGTATCGGGCAATTGTATAAAAGCAATGTTATCAGTGTCGATTCCATTTATGCGTTTGTTCAGAATTATTTTACCGTTTCTCTTCCCGGGTCGGCATTTAAAATCGAAAGCGGGAAAACCCGAAAAATCGAACTTATTATGAATGTGGATAGCTGGTTTAAAACACCTCATGCATTCGACTTTAATTATTGGGGCGGAGCTATAATGCAGAATCAGGCAGCAATGCAGATGGCAAAAGAAAACGGGGCTGATGTATTTAAAGTGGGGTCGATCGAATAACTTGATTTTAAAATGTTTTTCAAATCATTGATGTGCATTGAAACAAAAATTTTGCATTGCTTGTGTTAACTTCATGGATGGCTGTTTTATCCGCCTATTCCTAAACAAATACATAAAACAAATTAAATTTAAACCAATTATCTTTACCTTATGAGTGAATTTGATGCCAAAGCCCGCGACTGGGACAAAAACCAGGGGTACATTATCAGGTCCGAAGCTGTTGCCCAGGCCATGCTCCGTATGATACCGGTGCGATCCGGGATGAAAGCACTTGAATATGGTTCGGGCACAGCGCTGCTGAGTTTTGCGCTCAGAGACCATTTTTCGGAAATTACGCTTATGGATAATTCGCGCGAAATGACCGCGGTTGCAGAGGAAAAAATCGCTTCCAGCCATATCCGGCATATGAAACCGCTGTTTTTCGATCTCGAACACCAGGATTTTGACGGGAAATTTGATATTATTTATTCGCAGATGGTAATGCACCATGTAAGCGATATTGATGCCATGTTCGGGAAATTCTATAAACTGATCACACCCGGAGGCTACCTGGCTGTTGCTGATCTTTATACTGAAGATGGTTCATTTCATGGCGGAAGCTTCCACGGGCATACCGGTTTCGATCCCGCGGAGCTTGGGCACAGGTTGCAAACTGCCGGTTTCGATGACATTGAGCATGAACCTTGTTTTGTAATCAAAAAAACTGAAGCTGACGGCAAAACAACGGAATACCCCGTTTTTCTGCTCAAAGCCAGAAGGCCCTGATCCGCTTTCTTTGGAATGTTACTTTTTAAATAGCAGGTAATTTGCGTCTCATAACCTTTAAAGGGCTTATTTGATACAGAAATACATTGAAAAGCTTTGCCGGGGTGAAAAAAATAAAAGAAATTCGCCCGGAGTGCACAATGATTTGTTTAGTTTATTATCTTAGCCTCAGATTTTAAACAAACGAATGCTCGGTGCATAATGAAACACCGGGATGAAGATTGACAATTTAAAAACAACAGACAGTTATTATTGTTACTATAAATACCGATCTGGAATTGCATTATTAAAAATACATTCACAACCAATTTAAAAAAACCAAATTATGAACAAATCAGATTTAATTGATCACGTTGCAAAGGCAGCAGGTCTGTCGAAAGTTGATGCTAAAAAAGCCATCGAAAGCTATCACGAAGCAGTTGCTGAAACATTGAAAGAAGGTAAAAGGGTTGAGATCGTAGGTTTTGGCTCATTTTCAGTTTCCAGCAGGGAAGCAAGAACCGGCCGCAATCCTAAAACCGGTGAAACTTTGCAGATCGCCGCAAAAAAAGTTGCTAAATTTAAAGCAGGTAAAGAATTAGCTAGCAAGCTATAGTATTAGCCGGCTGCATTGCAGCTTCAAAATTTTAAAGCGCCCCGGGTATCGATTGCCTGGGGCGCTTTTTTTGGTGTACCAGTTTTCTGGCAAGCAGGTTGCTGGATTTGGTATTGCTGCAATCAAGAGGTTTTGTGGTCAGCATTAAAATGGTAATTTTGCGGCTTGTTACCACGCACTAAGGCTGTGTATGGTTCTGCTTGTTGCTGATTTTCATCACAGCAGAAAAATTTTAGCGACAGGCTGCTTCACAGTTATACACTGGCGCCTGGCCGGGATCAGCCTTTTATTAATAGTTACTTATGCCCGAACATCAACATTTTATTCATCATAAACCCTTCGGCTACCTGTGCCAGTTTGTATGCGAGCTGGCCAAGAAAAAACTGGTAGGTTCGCTTTACCCATTCCCGGAAGGAACCATGTCAATAGGCAGGCTCGACGAGCACAGCGAAGGCTTGTTGCTACTTACTACCGACGGAAAAGTAAGCGAATTTATCCGCAGCCGCAAAATAGAAAAAGAATATTACGCGCAGGTCGACGGAATAATTACCGACGAAGCCATTGAAAAACTGCAGCAGGGCGTTGAAATAGGTTTATTCAGCGAAAAGTATACTACCTTGCCGTGCAAAGCCTTCAGGCTGGAGCACGACCCGGGCTTTGCTCCACGCACAAAAAAAATCAGGGACGACCGCCACGGCCCAACCACCTGGGTTTCCAT
>DGQJ01000100.1 GCA_002389705.1 Bacteroidales bacterium UBA4417 | reverse complement strand
CACTTTTCAGAAGGCTGATCTTAACATATCGGGCTTCAGTTTCTGCCAGCCTGATAAAACTCACATCTCCCTGGTTTGATTTTACGGAATAGGATTTCTCCCAGGTTTTTCCATCGTTCGATAAAAAGATATCGAAGCTGCTGGCCTGATGTTGCTTAAGCCAGTTTACCTGCAATCCGCCAAACTCACGCCGGGTTTTAAAATCGATGATAATATTCTGATTATTAATTCCTTTGCTTTTCCAATACGAATCGGCTGAATTATCAGTCATAAGGCCGGGCAAATGATTTGGTATGGATGATGTAGCCCGTAAAAACGGAGCAGGGTAGGTGTTGGTTTCGGGTGGAAGTGGTTCGAAGCTAAAATTATCGAGCCATATGGTTCCCTTGCCTCCCACAAAAGAGGCGATTGTGAACTCAATCCGGTCAACTCGTTTCAGGTGCTGATCGGCAGTGGGCCCCCAGGCAAAGCTGATATGTCTTTTCTTAATGCTTATCTTTTTCCATTCGGCCGGGAAATCGTAATTGCGGTTGTTTACCCACCAAACATTATTGCCTGTGCTGTCAATAAATTTTATTTCGAAATTGTTGGCTGGCGACTGGGCTTTTACATAAAAGGTAAATTCATAATTTTCGGGCAGATCAACCGGGAAGAGTTTTTGAATGCCCTCCGTAACCGGTTCCTTTTGTGAAGTCGTAATCCAAACGGATTGCATTTCCGGTTAATCCTTTTTCGTTCGAAAGGTTGAGGTTTACGCCATCGGATTTAATAAATGACCAGCCATTTTTATTTTCGAACCCATCCAGCGTTCGTACCTGGGCCCTGGTACCCAGGGACACCACGGACAGGATGACCAGGATGGCCAACCATTTTATATTCAGATGTTTCATCTGTTATTATTTATTTTTTACGGGTCAGATGGAATTATTCGCATCTTGCTTAATTCCAAAGGTGCTCATGAACTAAAGGTTCGCCATGAGAATAATCATTCCGGTTGAGAGCAAATTTTCTGCCCATGGCTATTTCATACCAGGAAATATTTTATTTTAAGTAGCTGTATCCCAGTTTTTCAAGCCCTTTCTGAATGATGGGGTCCTTCATTACAAAATCCCAAACCAGGCCGGTACGGAAATTTTCAATCATCATCAGCATCGGTCCCTGGTCAATTCCTATAAAATCGTTGTTAACCCATTTGGCGGTAGGGTTAAACGAATCGTAATAACCGTATTTACCCCACAATTGGCTGCCATACCTGGCATTCATCGATTTTATGGTTGGCAATACAATTTCAGGTGCAAAAGGCAACGACGACATAGGGCCATAAGGAGCAATGGTTCCATCTTCGGCAATGGTATTCTCACGGCCGCTGCTACCCCGCCCGGCATAGCCTTCAAACTTTTTATCGCCGAAATTATAACTGCCGCCGGGGCCATCGCAAGCAGTAAAACCCCAGCACAGCGAATCGTAGCCTATCCATCCCTTGGGATTTTCGATGGCATATTGCTGCTGAACATAGGTTGCGCGTTTCGAATTTTCGAAGTAATCGATTCCTTTTTCTTTCATGTATTTGTCGGCAAGGCCCCGATAATCGATAAAAGCCTGCGAAAACTGGTGCCCGAAAAGGGGAGGGAAAATTACATGCGGCAGATTTTTATAAGGGGTTTTCCATTCGTAGGTCGATAGCCACGAATTATAACTTCTTTCAACGTCTTTCATCCCGGTTCCGGCAGCCAGAACATACAGGAACAGACCTTCGTTGTAGCCGCTCCATCCATGGTTAAGCAAACCTTTTTCGGGCGACCACGCCATTGAAATACAGTTGGGATGTTTGCCATTTGCCGGCATCTGCATGAAATCCCAGTCCATGCGCCCCAGCAGAAAGCCTGCAAGCTCACGGATTTGTTTTTCTGTTTCATCATCAAGGTTATAATAGTTGCGGGCAAAAATAATACCCATCATCAGTATCCCGGTATCAATGGTTGATAGTTCGCATTTCCATTCGCGGGTACCTGAATTCATCCGGAGGAAATGGTAATAAAACCCTTTGTAGCCTGTAGTGTTTGTGTCAGCACTTTGTCCTGAATTGGCAAAGAATTTAAGAATGTTCAGGGTAATTTCTGCGGCTTGTTTCCTGGTAATGTAGTTTCGTTCAACGCCAATAGCAAAACATGGAATTCCAAACCCGGTAGATGCAATGCTGGCGGGAGCCCAGCTGGCGGCGCGGTCTTTTACAATTCCTTTTTCAGGATGGTGTTCATTTAAAAAATACAGGAATGTTTTGCGCTGGATTGAGTCGAGCATGGCTTCTTCCTGGGTGGACAGGGAATAATTAATTTTTCCCTGCGATCTGAAGGTAGCCTTCTGCGAATGCGTGCAACCCGATGTGGTTATTAATGCGGCCAGAATTAATATTTTGCTGAGGTTGAGTGGTGTTTTCATTTTTTTTCGCCCTTCTGATTAAATGTTATCAATTAAAGGTTTAGATGATCCTTCCAGCTAAATGCATGTATTTGTTGAGTTAACTAATAGGTAAAGCCCAATTTCGTAAGCCCTGCCTGTACTTCGGGGGCACTCATAAAAAGGTTCCATACCAGGCCGGTGCGGTAATTTTCGATCATCACTATTTCAGGACCCTGGTCGATGGCCAGGTAGGAACTTGCCCACCAGTTTTTTGTTGCATCAAAAGCATCATAAAAACCATATTGCCCCCACAATTTGTTGCCTACTATATAATAGAAATATCGTATGGCCTGCATCGACTGATCAGGGGTATAGGGCAGTGAAGAAACCGCGGCAGTTGGTGTAATGGTTCCCCTGTCGTTGGTAGGTTCATTTACGCCATAGCCGGTAGGTATGTCACTTGCAGTTAGTCCCCAGCACGATGCGTTGTAATTTATGTATTTGCTGGGATTGGTTGCACAATGCTTCCAGTTGATGAGTGAGTGGTTTACGTTTTGTGTCCAGTAGTTTGCGTAAGTGTCCGAAAGCTTCCGCGGATCAAGACCGAGGAAGGAATAATGCGCAAAAAATAAAGGTCCGCCATAATCGTAACCCAGGGGCAATACATACCCGTAAAAAGTTTTTCCGTTCTTTATCGCGCCACTGCGGGCATATCCCTGGTGGTAAGCAGTGGCAGGTATAGTATGCGTGGCCGAAGAGGCAGCCATTACATACGTAATCAGAGTTTCGTTATATCCCTCCAGTTTAAAATTCATATCCCAGCCATAGTTTGGTGACCAATGCCAGTACAGTACATTTTGTCCGCCACGTGTGTACCAGTCCCATTCAATGCCGTTAAACAGCTCATTGATACGGTCGATAAGGCTTTTTTCTTCTGGAACTGAGGGTTTCAAATATTGCCGCATGGCAATCAGCCCCTGGGCCATAAAAGCAGTTTCAACGAGGTCGCCGCCATTATCCTTGGTGCTGAAGGGAATGACTTTACCGGTATTGCCGTCAATCCAGTGTGGCCACGCGCCATGAAAACGATCCGCTTTTTCGAGGAAGGAAACTATTTTTGTTACATGTGCCAGTCCCTGGCTGCGGGTGATGAATCCCCGCTCCATGCCTACTATCAGAGCCATTACTCCAAAGCCTGAACCACCTGTGGTAACCGTATTCCCCGACGAATTGCGCTCGCGGGCCATGCCGCTTGCAGGATGTGAAAAATCGTAGAAATATTTGAATGTCTGCCGTTGAACCAGCGTCAGCAACTCATCGTCACTGATTTCGGGGAATTTCAGGGTCGAATCCAGTGCCGTATAAAATGTATTTACGAATCCGTCAAAAGTATAGCCGTTTTTAGCTTTCAATTCGGATGATATTGAAAAATAATAATTTGTATATCCTGATAAAACACCAGGATTATGTAGCTGCACGGTAGTGCCTTCGCCAGCAATGGTTACATCAAATACGGGATTACCCGATAGCAGAAAGTATGATTTGATATTATTAGGATCAGGTGCCGATGAAAATTCAATAACAATATTTAAATCGTTCAATTTTATATTTTTGCCTTTGGCAGGAGGCATAAAATTCTGGTTGTTGATGGTGATAGTTTTAATAATAAACGCACCATTGGTAGTGGTAAAAGTATATTCTATACCGGCAAACATTTCTCCTTTGGCGCCTCTAAGAGCTGATGATATCGATAGTTTATAATTTGAAAGATTTTCAAGTACATCCACCGGATTAACTATCACGGTAGTCATGTTGTTTTTAAATGATATTGTTGCCGGAACAACGGTATTGTCAGGGCGTTTTAAAGTGATACAGCTTTTGGCTGTGTTGGTATCAACGGATGATGAGAATGTTATCGATATATCGGCATCATTCGCTATCCCGGTCGAAATGTCGGGGTATTTAAGCGTAACATCCCCGGCAGTACAGGCGGTAATTTGCAGGGTACCTGTTGCAACAGGATTATCTTTTTTGCATGCAATGGTTACAGAAACCATTACAGCAACTATTGCGAAAAAAATAATCCTGGTCTTCATAACGTCTTTTTATTAAGGTTTAAAAAAAAGGAGGGATCAGGAAATCCCAATGCCCTCCCTTGTACTACCAACTAACCGTCATTAAGGTTTTTCAGATTTGTACATCAGATCAATTTCAGCAGCAGTTAATGCTTTGTGATAGAAACGCAGATCGTCTAATTGTCCGCGGAAGTGGTTGGCGGTAGGAATATCATATCCTCCCCATGGTTCTGTATCCCACATTGTACCAGCCCTGGATTGAATAAAACCTAATGCAAGTTCATTCGCAACATCAGGTGTTACGCCACCGTATTTTAATCCTTTAACGCCAAGTTTAGCGTCGCCTGCCGGCCAAAGATCAAAGTCGAAGCTCTTCATCTTTACGCCATTGTAATACAGTGTGCCTTGTTTTTCAGTGCCGTTGTAAGTGTAAACAATATTGAGCCATTTGTCCTTCAGCATGGCGACCATTTCAGCGTCAGTAAGTGATTTGGCATAATCACATCCCTGCCATCCGCCATTGTTTTTATCGGTTGCCAGGCTTGGGAACCACATATCTTCCGAAGCGGTTGTTCCATCAGCAAGTTCGTAGCGGATGGCAAATTTTGCACCGGTATATGAACCAAACATTTCGAACTGAATTCCATAATAAGCGCCTAATCCAAGTACAAAGTGGCCTTTTGGATTGCCACCTGCATCTACCTGTCCGGCCGAGGCTGCTTTAACCCAAAAACTGATGGTAAAGTTTGCTCCATTGATTAATGCACTGCCATTCGGGATTTCGATAATACTGGTTGTTCCGTTAAAAGTGGCTGCTTTACCGGCTGCAGCATTGCGCGATGCAGAGTAAGTGATATCAATTTTTGCACTTGCATCGGTATTGCTTACCTGGTCAACAGCGTTGTCTTCAAAATTCCAGTATGCGGCCATTCCCGAAGGAGCAAAGGTTCCAATGGTGGTAAAATTCCTGCTGGTAGCTGTAAGGAACTGACCTTCGGTCGATTTAAGCCCTGCGCTGAAATTGAGTTTGAATAATGCGCCACTGGCCAATGTTTCGGTAGGTACAATCGTAATCTTGTTGCCAGCAGTTGTAATTGTTATTGCAACATTTGCATTATCGTAGTCTCTGATCATTGTAATATTGGCGCTGGTAGCAGTTGCCGGATCAACATCGGTGGTAAATTCGGCTACAATGGTAGGATTGGTTGGAACAGTGGTAGCTGCTGTAGCTCCGTTCAGATCAACACTTCCGGCTTTGAGTGCGACAAGCGAAAGTGCTGTTGGGTCGTCTTTTTTACATCCGTTGTTTCCCAGCAGTAACACACCGGCCAGGAGAATTGTGCTCACATACATTAATTTGTTTTTCATAATTTGGTTGATTTAGGGGTGAAAATTTAATTAAACTGTAATTTACCAATTTGGATTTTGCGTTAATGAACCTTGTGAAATATCAATTTCACTTTGAGGTATTGGAAGGAGTTCGTTTTTGCCAGTTATAAAACCCAGGGGGCCTAAAACTTCGGCTGCTTTATTGGTGCGCACCAGGTCCCAGAACCTGTGACCTTCCATTGCAAGTTCGTGGCGTCTCTCATTGAGTATTGAATTACGTAATGCATTTTTTTCAGTGGTTGTAATATCGGGCAAAATAGCATTGTTGCCCTGGCGTGCACGTTCCCTTACTTTATTGAGGTATACTAACGCATCGGCTGGTTTATTGTTTTCATTCAATGCCTCAGCCGCAATCAGCAGCACATCGGCATACCTGATTATCCTCCTGTTATGGCCAAACTGCGTGGCAACATTGTTGCCCGGGGTCCATACTTTTCGGTTATAACATTCTGTTTCCAGGATATTGCCGGCATTGTCGCGGGTAACATCCGGCGTAATACCGTCGCCGGCAATAACAATTCCGTCAATTATATCACCCAGGTCAATAATGGTGCCTTTCAGCCTTGGATCACCTTCCTCGAATGACTCCCTGAGATTTGGCGTTGGCCGGTTAAATCCCCAGCCTCGGTTTGGTGTTCCACGCACACCCTGCACATTTGCAAATTGATCGCCACCGGCAGCTTCCAGGCCTATGGCTCCAATTTCGAAAACGGACTCAATACCATGCTCGCCATCTACACTGCTGGCATTTATAAACAGGGGTTCCAATCCATATAGTTTTGAATTGATTACTTCCAGTGCATATTTTTCGGCATTAACAAAATCGCCGTCAAACAGATAAACCTTTGCCAACAAAGCCTTTGCCGAACCTTTGGTAGCTCTCCCGAGCTCGGCAGTCGGCTGTACATTTCTTTCGTCCAACCCGCTTATAGCTGACAGCAGGTCTTCTTTTATCTGTTTGTAAATATCGGCTTTGGGTGTCCTTACCAGGTTATTGCCCGGATTAGTAGTAAGTATCAACGGCACATCACCCCATGCACGTACCAGGTCGAAATAGAAAAGTGCCCGCAAAAATTTGGCTTCAGCAATATACCGGTTGCGCAAAGTGGCATCCATATCTATGGCAGGAATTTTTTCAATCACCACATTGGCTCTTTTAATGCCCATGTAAAGTGTTGCCCACCACGACTTTAGTTCGTTACCTGTTTTGGTAAAAGTAAAATTATCGTAAGGGCCAATTTCGGCCGACTGGTCGGTTGGATTGCTTCCCTTGCGGGCATCGTCGGACATGATATCGAGAATAGGAAATGTGCCTGAATGGAAACTTACATCAAGCATGGTTCCGTAAGTGGCGTTTACTGCAAGCAAAGCATCGGATGCCGAAGTGGGGAATGTGGTTTGGGTTAGTGCACCCTGGGGCTCTTTATCCAGAAATGATTCACACCCTGCGAGCACAAACACAAGCATTACAAATGATGACAAATATAATTTATGTATGTTTTTCATGGCTGCTAAAATGTTAAGTTTACACCAAAGGAATATACGGAACTTACAGGATATATACCTGTATCTATGCCATTCGACAACACATCACCGCTCCCGATTTCGGGCGTATAACCAGTGTATTTTGTGAGTGTGTAAATGTTGTTCCCTTTCACATATACCCTGAATTGCTGCATGTGAAGTTTCGTGCTTAAAGCCTCAGGAAGGGTATAACCCAATACCAGGCTTCGCAAACGCATGAAAGAGCCATCCTGGATAAATTTATCAGAAGGAATATAATTGTATCCGCCAAAACTTGCACGTGGCTCGGAATTACTGCTTCCTTCGCCGGTCCAGCGATCCATTACATGTTGCTCGAAATTATAAGCATCAGGCCTTATAAACTCTTTGGCATTGTAAATCTTATTACCGGTTTGCGCCTGCAAGCTGAATGAAAAATCAAAGTGTTTGTATATGACTTCGGCATTAAACCCGAGGATAAACTTTGGTATGGGCGAACCGATGTAGGTACGATCCAGATCGTTAATTATTTTATCACCGTTTACATCCACACGACGCAGATCACCGATTCCGGCATCACTGGTATGCGGATAGGCATTCAGCTCAGCCTGGTTCTGGAAAATTCCGTCGGTTTTATACCCGTAAAAAGCACCAATCGGTAATCCTTCGCGGCTTTGGGTCAAAAAGCCTTTTATATCGCCGCCATAGAGCAGTGAATCTATACCGCTGCTGCCACCAACACTGAGTACTTCGTTATGTATGGTCGATGCCAGAAATCCAATATTGTAGCCCACTTCACCAATTTTATCCCTCCAGCTAATATTTGCTTCAAACCCGCTGTTCATCACCTCTCCGGCGTTGTAACGGATCTTTTGCCCTTGCCCGTTGCCCATATAACCGGGTGTTGACAACTCAACCAAAATATCGTTGGTAGTACGGTGGTAGTAGTCAAATTCAGCGGTAAGTTTGTCCTTAAATGCGCCTATCTCCAGTCCGATATCGGTTTGGCTTGTCACTTCCCATTTCAGGTCGGGATTACCGCTTTTGGCATAGGTAACGCCCGGGTATATAATATCACCAATTCCAAATACAGTAACATTATTCTGGGTTAGTGAAAATCGGTTCGAATAATCTATTTTTTCGTTACCTATTTTACCCCAGCTTGCGCGAAGTTTCAACTTGGTAATCTGGGTCAGGTTTTTCATGAACGATTCGTTGCTGATATTCCAGCCGGCAGCCAGTGATGGAAACATACTCCACCTGTTTTCAGACGAAAATTTTGACGAACCATCGCGCCTGAAAGTTGCGGTGAGAATATATTTATCGTCGTAGGTATAATTGGCCCTGGCCAGGTAGGAAATCATGGAATAATAAAGCCCGGCATCAACACCATTCATTGGCCCATTATTATCTGGATTAATAAGGTTTGTGTATTCAAGGTACCAGAAGTCGGATCCGTCCCTTAAAATATTCTCACTGGCATTTTTAAGAAACTCAGAACTGGAATTCTGCATTGTATACCCTGCAACAGCATTAACGGCATGCTTTTCAAAAGTTTTGGAATAGTTCAATGTATTTTCCCAAAGCCAGGTTATATTTTCTCTCGATTCTTTGTAAAGACTACTATTCGAATGCTTCTGCATTGATTCGGTTCCATCGTAATATAACACAGTGTAAGCGGGAGAGAACGACTCTGCCTTGTTATAACCGGCATCAATACCAAAACTGGTTTTTGCAACAAAATTCTTCAGAAATGTTGCTTCCAGAAACATATTGCCTACGGCCCGGATACCTTTATTAAAACTATTGTTGTATTCAATGCTGGCAAGCGGGTTACCTACACCCTGAACACCGGCAAATGATCCATCGGCCCTGTATGGCTCAAGTGTAGGCCATGCCCTGTATGCCTGAAAAACTACGCCCGGCTCATTTTGCTGTTTGTAAGGTGCTATGGTAATATTATTGCCGAGTTTCAGATGATCAGTCAGTAAATAGGTATTATTCAGTTTTAGCGTTACACGTTCGTAACCCGATTTGTCAATAATACCTTTCTGGTTAAAATATCCGATGCCGATATAATAGGATGTCTTTTTAGTAGCGCCCCAGGCCGAAATCTGGTGATTGTTTATCGGCGCTGTCTGAAAAATCAGGTCCTGCCAGTCGGTATTCGGCACAGCATCTACATTATTATAGTTAGGATCACCGGGAATTTCATTAGCAATGGTTGCAAATTCCTTGCCATCGAGCAGGTCAATCTTTTTCGAGAGTGATTGA
>DGQJ01000407.1 GCA_002389705.1 Bacteroidales bacterium UBA4417 | reverse complement strand
CACAATTCCGTTCAGCAGTATTACACCGATAAAAATGGACAGCCCGAAAAATATATTCGAAAATATGGCGAAAATTACGATTTCGGTAAGTGTTACCCTTCCGGCCAGGTTGGAAATAAAACCCACTACCGCCAGCGCCAGGTGCAGGTACACGAAAAAATAAATTAACTGCTTACGGCCTTTTTCGAGTTCATGTTTTTTGAGAAAATAAATCAGGAACATGGTAAGCAGCACGATTTCAGCTATACTTATAAACAGCAGGAGCACGCGGTAAATAACAAATTCCGAAGGAAACACGAGTATCAGCACATAAAATATAATTAATGCGCCAAAAGCATAAATATAACGGTGATAACGTTTGGGCAGCAAGTTGCTGGTAAGCTGTACTACCGGGAAAGCAATGATATAAAAAGTAATTTCCCTGAACAGCAATGGCCTGTCAGGAAATAACACAGCGGAGAACAGCATGATCAGGATAATGGAAGCGCTCACGGGGTGATCAATCACCCGCTTTATCATTTCCTTATAAAAATAACCAAAGCCGGTATTACGGATCACTACTTTTTTCCGGATAAGAACAAACAGGTAAATAAACAACACGAACAGCAACAGGATGAAGAAACCAATGTCGCCATGATTTTTCATGTAATGCAGGAAATCGTCGACATTACCTTTTGAGAATGTTTCGAAAGCGTTAAATATTTCCGACCTGAACATACGGCCGAAATCCAGGCTGAAAAACCCGGGGTGGTCTATGTTAAATGCCTGAAGCTGCTTGATTGTAATAAGTTCACGCGATTTTGCGATTTGCGCTTCAATAATGGCTTCTGTTGCAATTGTTTTATCCAGCACCTCCATGATTGCGCTGCTCTTTCGGGTAATGAGCGAGAGTGTTGAATCGAGGAAATCAATAGTTTCGTACAATTTTATGGGCGCTTTTATCACCGTGCTGTCGCGTTCCAGTGCTACACGGGTGTTTGTCCATTTCACCAATTCGTTTGTAAGCCGACCTTTAATCTGATCGAGGTTTTGAGCAATGCCCGAAAGTGTGGAGATTTCTTCTTCGGTTTTATGCTGGACCAGCGTAAGATCCATAATTCGTATCTTCAGGAAACTGATATTTTTGGATGGATCAGTCGTATCGACCGGCGCCAGCAGTTCCGGTCGTATGGAAGCCAGCAGCAGGCTGTTGTTTGCTTTTAGCTTTTTAATAGTTCCATCCGGGATAAGGTTCACAATTTCCTGCCGTGCCTGGCTGATAAGCTCAGCCGACACAATAGGGATATCGCCCAGGCCGTAGACTGTATCCGCCGGCCTGACAGTATCATTTTCATACCCTTGAACGTTCCGGCTCATGGCAAGCGTGTTACCCAAAACTACCAGAAATAAAAATAATACTGTCCTGATTTTAAACATTGAACGGGTTTTTATAATTCAGGTAAAAATAAAAAGAATCCGAATAAAATAAAACAGGGATAAATCTATGGCCCATAATATAATACCGGTTCAGGTTGATATTGTATAACTGCTATGTTAATGCACTCCCTGCTGACTTTTAATGATTTTACTTTTACAAGGCAGCAATAGCTCCGAACCAATAATTCCGACAGGAAATTGAACATCTATTAAACCTGTATTTTTATTTGTATCTTTGTTCAAAGCAAACTTGCCATGAAAACTTTTTCGTTTATACTCTTTCTGGTATTTTCCCTGCCATCTTTTGCGCAATGCGATTTTTCAAAACGAATATCACCCGATGGCAACATGTATTTTTATATGGAACCCAAGGTATTTTATTTCACAAAGTCGAAAGAACTCAAAGGTGGTATTATTACAGATAAGGAAAATTATTTTATAGCCTTACTGCCTGTCCCCTTCCCACCCAAACCTGAAGGACGTAAACTAAAGGAAGATCTCGAACTGAAACTGGCAAACAACCAGGTGTACAAGCTGAAGCATTTCGATACACAATATATGGACGACGACTCGACTATGCAGTTGCTGTACCTTATCGATATGAAGGACGTTGAAGATTTACTGAAATTTGAAGCCACCGAGGCAAAAATAGATATGAAAGGAACGGAGGGCATCCGGACTTATGTTTTTAAGCTACATAAAAATGCCATACAGGAGCAGNNTTCGGTATAAGTATCGCGAATGTGATGCCTAATTTTGAGTGTTTATCCCAATGCTCATAAAGTTGACAATAAAGAATCTTTTGTTGCGAAAAATTAAGAACTGATAAGCATTTATATATACAGCAGCCTATTGACATTCGTCGGTTAAACAGATGTTTTCTTTTCTATTTGCTTTTTCTACTTTTTGCATGAACAAAAAGTAGCAAAAATTCTAGGCTTTCGAAAAATACATTGCAGTTCTAAGCCGGAGGTATTCTCGCGCAATACAAGGCATGATGCATTTAGGCTCTGCCGGGCTTTTGTCGTTGCTGTGTATTGCTACGCACATGTCCTCCGCACATACCTCCGTCAAGAACAGCTAATGTATTTTTCTAATGCCGGTCCTTCTAAAACAAATTTCTTCTGTGGAAAGATTTTCGGAGCAAAGGTTTGGCTTATGTGCACGAATTTCGGGGTGTGGCGACTGGCCTTATAGAAATTTCATAAAAGCTGTAGCCGAAGGTAAACGGCGCGGGTAGGTGCGTAGCAAAACACCAGCTTCACGAGCTGCCAGGATGATGCCCTGCCGCATCAAGCCTTGTTTTGCGAGGTTACCGAGGCGTACAGATGTATGAAATTTATATACAGCCTAGACTTTTTCGTCCTTTTGCGTCATGGCAAAAGGACATAAAATTGTATCTATGACAGATAATTAATTGTTAGGCAATCATTAATATAATTTGAAAATACCTACACTACGGTAGGTCAACATCCACTTCATATTGGTGAATACTCCTAAATACCGATATTATTGGTGATCTGTACGGTAAAATCGAATATGCTCAATCATAAAACGATAATATACAGAATACTAAATTTTAAAATTTAAAAAAAAAGTGACAGATTTCAGTATAAAAATGTCATCCAGGAGCAGTTGAACTGTTTCCTGAAAGAAGAGGAAGAAAAATAAAAATTTTATTCGGGATCGGCCGCTGGTGATAACAGTTTGCCAACCTGGTGGCTGATATTTGTAAACAGGTTATTGGTTGTTAGCGAAACCGTTATCAGGTTATTCAGGATATTACCATTGTCGCGGGGCACAAATTCATGGGTATAGGTGAGCTCAACCTGGAGGTCGTTGCTGATCATGTACCCTCCTCCGATAGCAAACATATTGCGGTCGAAATAATGGAAGCCCGAGTCTTTACGGGTTGACCTGAAAAACAACTCTTCCGAAGCTACACCATAGAAAACTCCCTGCCGGAGCACCTGGCTGTTAAAAGGCTTTATATATTTCAGCATTTGCCGGTACCTGTAAATATCTTCATAAACGCCTTCTTCGTTCTGCAGGTACCTTACGTCGGCGCGCATTTTGGTGCTGAGCGTATAACCAATTTTATGAATGAAGTATGTTCCTACCAGGCTGAACCGAAATTCGTTTGCTTCGTACTGCCCCATATCAGGTTGGTCGTGGTTATAATAATACCCTAAGCCTGAGGAAAATTTCCAGCGTGGCGAAAAGAAATAATGGGCCCACATTACCGAAGAACCTTGTATGATGGTCTTAAAAACCTTGTCCTCTGCAGGTGTGTTGCTGAAGGTATTGTTCAGAACGAATTCGGCCGCCCATTTTTCGGAAAAGGCCCTGTTGAGCTGAAACTCAGGCGAAAACTGGTGATACGAAGTAGTTTGTGATAATGCACTGGCACTATCGATACACAAGATTACCAGGATAAAAAACAACCGCAGGCTGCGTTTTTTAAGGTTATGCTTTACTAAACGAAACATTGAGACCATTCTACCTGTATTTTTTTCTAAATAGTTAATCCTGACAGGTTTGAATTAAGTTAAAAAGCTGTTTGAAAAGTTTAGTCGACTATCAGTTTGTCTTCCCGTACCTGGTAGGCAACCTCTTTAGCAATGCCTTTCACAAGCTTATCAAGTTTCTTGGCATTGGTTGAGGCAGTAACGCCCGACCAGACAAGTTTATCCTTTGTGAGCGAATAAATATTAGTGGCAATTACATATTCCATATCCGTGGCATACGATGAAGATTTGTAATAATCGTTGTAGTAAAATATCTGGTTGCTGTAGGCCGGATTTACACCACCGGCAACATAAGTACTCTTGGCCTTGGTTGTTATCAGTTTCATAACAATCACACCATCATAGCCTTTCTCCTTAGCCTGTTTCTTAATTATGGCTGAGTCCTTCATGATTTGTTCGCCCGAAAATTCAATATACGACTGTACGAATGTTTTATTGAACTTTGCCAGTTGGTCTTCAACCTGTTTACGTGCTTTTGTATCTTTCACATAGGCGACAACCATTACTTTTTTATACTCTTTGGGTGTAAGGGTTTCGCCAGGTGCTTTCCAGCTGTTCATAATTGAAGTTGATGTGCAGCCTGCTGCCAATATGCATAACGCAATAAATAGTTTTTTCATGGTACGGTTATAAAAAGTAAAGCATTAAAATCCTGACAAACCTGCCGGGAAAAATTGTTTAACCGGTAAAGCTACAAAAAAAAGTAAAACCTGAATTCTTAAGCATAAAAGTACTTTAGTTCTAGTGATGCAATTATTCATTTCGAAGTGGCTATCGGGAGAATTTACTTAAATCAACCTTAAACAGCCTTGCCGGAAGATTTACCCAGCCTGGCGAAATTCGTTCGGACGAAATCCATAACTTTCCGGCTTCACCAAATGCCAATCCCTCGGCCTGGCCAAGGTTCAACGCTGAACCCAGTTCAACGCGGGTATGATTTTTCCCGGAAAGACGACCATTGCCGGCATCCTCAAATATCCAAAGAAAACAGTTCCAGAAACTATATCCCGTATTTTTATATCCCAGCAATACAATTTCTCCGTTTTTGTTGAAGGCAGCATCGGTAATGAGCCCGTCGGCATTAAAGGTTTCGATCGGGTATGCCTGGTATTTGCCTTCAGCAGCCGGAAGTATATAGTGCCGCGTTTGCTGATCTGTCCAGTTTTTGCTGAAAAGATGAAGCGAATCATCGTAATAAAAAAAAGCTTCGCAGTCGAAATTGGTTTTGTTGAGCCCGGAAGAAACATCAACCTGGTCGGCGTAAGTAAATGAAATTGTTCCTGCCTGCACCGAATCGTTCGCCGGGTTCAGGAGAATGTGTTTTGAAATTTTTATTATCCGGAGATTTTTGCGGTTGCCGTAATTGTTGCCAAAATCGCCGACATAAATACAGGAATCGTCCTGCGTAAGACTTTCCCAATCGATATTTCCGGCATTACTTACCATAACCTTGCGCATAACGCTGCCGATGGCTGTATCAATGCGGTATAGAGCCGGCTCGTTACCACCGTCATTTATCGTCCAAAGCTGCCCGCCAGCGTATACCAGTCCCGAGGTTTCGTTGAGTGCCTGGGGCAATTTGGCTACAAGCTGAGGCTTCGGGTGTTTTTTTACTCTTCCCTCCTGCCCGCCGCGGGCATCATTAACATTTCCGGAAAGTATACGCGCTGTATCCTGCTGTGCCGCAACCCGGTGCAGGCCGCCAAACACAAAAATCAGCAAAATGAGGGCGCGCAATTTGATCATATATTTAACCTGTAGAACGATTTGGATATAACAATACAAATGCAGTTTAATGAAAATCAATGGCGGCAGGTTTACCAATCACGAAGTCCTGGAAACCAAAGTCAGTGGTTCTGAAGGGGTTCATTTTAATCACATTATCACCGTTACCGGGAACTGAGGGATAATAGGCAAACGAAATCTGCAAGTTTTTTACCACCAGATAATCGTTCCGGATCAGCACGCCAAAGCCAAACTGCGGATACATGCGGTTGTGGCTGAAACCAGAGTTTTCGTTACCCAGCATACCGAAACCAAAATTCAGGTAAGGACCAAACCGGAAGCCAAGCACACTCCATGGCGCGTACGACTGGGTTTGAATAATGATCATAAACCGGCGTGTTCCCGATAATTTATCGCTGTTAAAACCATTCAGCCCGAAGCCATCATTCAGGGTCAGCCGATCGTAGGAAGGCCGGTTGAAACCGATGGTTAACACAGGTTTTACAAACTGCCTGAATTTCCAGTTGCCAATGCTGAACAGTCCCGAAAAATAATTAAGTTCCAGGTTTAAGGCAGCTTCCGTCGAAGCGTTTGGTTTTACAAAAGCACCATATTCGGCATGTGTTGAGAAATATCCCCATTTAAAAAAATTTCCCCACGAATAATGAAGTCCCCAGTACCAGCGTTCGCGGTTCTTCACCTGATATCCCAGCACAACCCCGTAAGTGATGCCCACAGGCACATCTTCGGTAGCTCCAAACCTGAAAATGTAACTTTGTTTTACATATTTACGGCTCGAAATACCAAGTCCTGACAGGTAGAACCTCTCACTGGTATAATAATCAAGCAATTCGGGTTGTTCCAGGGGCTTTTCGAGAAATTTTACATCGAGCAAACGTGCCGAAAAAATCATTTTAGTAGTCCGGTCGGTAACAGATCGGCCCCTGAAAACCTGCCAGGCGGCAGCAGCCCAGTAATCCTGTATATTGTACCTTGAGGTTAAATACAAACGGGTGGTATCGTTTTTATAAATCCAACCGGGTTGTTTTTGCTGCGATATTAACGCACCACCAGCCCAGCTGGCTACCGGCGAATAGAAAGGCCTGTCGATGTTCACACCATGTATATAGTTCTTGCTTTCGTCGACAGCATAAAAGAAACGGGTGCTGACATAGGTGTTCCTGATATTTGGAACGAAATAGTAGGTTGAGAATGAATTATTCCCGTTCAGGTAATTCTTGGTTCCTGAAACCGAGTAGGTGTGCCCGGATCCGCCAAGGTTTTTATCAGAGAGTTTGATATTAATCCGCTCGTCCGAAAGGGAGCCATCGGGAATAATACTCCATAAATCGGTGGCACGTATAAAAATATCAACAGAATCGGAGTTACCGCCGACAGGTACGGCTGAAATAGTAACATCGTTAATATAACTCTGGCTTCGGATCAAACGTTCCGATTCTTTCACCAGCAACGAATCGAAGCGGTCGTTACGATGGATTAACAACTGATTTCGAATGGCAAACTGCTGGGATTTGATATGAAGCCAGTTACCGCTTTTTTCGAGTAAACTCCTTGGATGCGCGGTGGTATCAAAAAGTGAATACCCGAAGGGATCGAGTGTTGTAATCTGAATATTCCGGATAATTTTCCCCTCAAGCCCGGTATACACTGACACAGTATGGTTTGCTGGCGCCACCAGTTCAGGGGTGGCCGTTTCAATAACCGGGCGTAGCAGGAGGCTATGCAGTGCTGATGTAAATCCTCTTTGGGAAGAATATTTTTCAATCTTTTTATATACCCCGTCCGCCATAGTATCAGGAATATCCTGCGCTGCTGCAACACTGGCTGAAAAAACAGTCAGTATCAATATGAATATGATTTTCCGGGATAACATCAGGTGAAATCAGGTTGCTACGAATGAAAGCTTTTTTGGCTGGACAATACTCTTAATTTACAAAAATACTGAATTTTTAGCCAATATCGGAGTGCCCGGCAATGGATGCAGGGATTCCGGTTCAGATTACTTGGCATACCGCGGGCTCACAAACCGAAAAACAACTTCCCTTAAATGCGTGAAGGCTGCCCTGTGGCGGGCAGCCTTCACTTGTATTCAATCTACTGGCTGCACTTTAACCGGTAGCGGCATACTCAAAAAATTGGTAAATTGAGTTTTTACCTGATATTTTTTGGCCATCCGGCAACCTGGGCACCGCTATTGTCAACCTTGTTCAGGAAAATATAACTTCCACCCGAGTTTGTGAGCCCGGTGATGTAAAAATTATCATCACTGCCTTGCACAAGCCCGTATCCCTGGTCGTTATCGGATCCGCCGTACACTTTTTCCCAGGTTTTATCGCCTGATGCATTGGTGCGGACAAAGTAAACATCGTGCAGTCCAAACCCGTTACTCTCTTCACTTATACCCGTAAATGCAAACCCGCCATCGGAAGTCTGAATCATAGATGCGCCATACTGGTAACCTGTGCTGCCGAATGTTTTGGCAGCAGGCCATAATAAATTACCGCTTTTATCGGTTTTAAGCAAAAAGGCATCCTGGCTGGTGGCATTGATCACCGACCCGCTGATCGCAATTCCGCCATCGGAGGTTAACGTAAGTGAATACCCGAAACCGGAACCATAGGTTTTTGTCCAGAGGCTATCACCATTGGCGGAAACTTTCATCAGGAAAATTTTACCGTCTTCCATGTTATATCCTCCGTTGATTGAACCTGTAAGGTAGTAGCCACCTGCTGGATCAGCAACAATGCCATAAATAGCGTCGTTCACTTTATCGTAATTGTTGGTACTTTTTGCTCCGATTGATTTTTCCCAAATCACCGTGCCATCGTCGCGCAGGCGCAACAGGTACAAATCCCTGTCGGAAGCACTGCCTTTCTGAATAAATCCTCCTACAAGGTAACCGCTGTCGGCATTGGAAACTATGCTCATGCCTTCCGAATATGAATTACTGGCATAGGTTAAAAATTTCGACTGTTTACCAGCAGCATCAGCCA
Organism: Bacteroidales bacterium UBA4417; assembly: GCA_002389705.1. Classification (GTDB taxonomy): domain Bacteria; phylum Bacteroidota; class Bacteroidia; order Bacteroidales; family UBA4417; genus UBA4417. The sequence continues at coordinate 18,832 of DGQJ01000407.1, read as the reverse complement.
TCACTATCAACAAGGATGGAGAACCCCCGTTGGCTTTGTTCGAAAAACCGGTGGCTACATAACCTCCATCATTTTTCCTTGATCTGATCACATTGAAAAATGCATCGGAATACGATCCGCCATACATCTTTGACCAAATGGTGTCGCCTGTAGTAGTGTTAACTTTAACTAAAGCTGCCTGGTAACCATGAGTTGACGATGTATTATACCCGGCAATCACCAGGTTTCCGTCGTCGGTCATGGTGAGGTTGTTGCCGCCACGCGCGAATTGCTCAGGCGTATCTTCAGCTTTATTGTTACACGAGGTCAGCGCCCCGGTAATTACCAATGATAGAAGCGCTGTTTTGAAGAGGATTTTTTTCATTTGTATTTGAAATGATTTATTGATAAAAAATCGGGTTAATTGCGGATATCAAGTTCTTTGATGATGTTGGTGGCTCCGGCAAATTTCTCGATTACAAAAAGCACGTACCTGGCGTCAACGCAGATAGTACGCTGCAGGTTTGGTTCGAACGCGTAATTGCCGCTCATGGCTTCCCAGTTGCCATCGAATGCAAGCCCTATAAGCTCGCCATTGCCATTGAGTACCGGGCTTCCTGAGTTACCACCGGTAATGTCGTTGTTGGTAAGAAACGCAACAACCATTTTGCCGTTTTCGCCATAACGTCCATAGTCTTTGGCTTTGTAAAGTTCTTTGAGTTTTTCGGGAACCACAAATTCGGGGTTCGAAGGATCTTCCTTGGCCATAATACCATCCAGTGTAGTCACGTAGTTATAATCAACGGCATCGGCAGGGCTGTAATCAAGCACTTTACCATATGTTAAGCGCATGGTGCTGTTGGCGTCGGGGTAAAAAGTACGGTCGGTTTGCATTTCGCGTAAGCCGGCAACAAATAACCTGCGGCCTTTGGCCAGCAGTTCATTCGAAGGTCCGACAAGGCTGTCGATCACATCGGCATTAGCCATGAAAGCTGCCTGCAGCGGCCACACCGGATCTTTCTGCAGGGTTTTTAACTTAGGTTCGGCCAGGAACATATCCACTTTTTCTTTGCTGCCAAAAATGGTTTTTGCAAAAAGTGCATCTGAATACGCTTTAAAGTCGCCCTTATATTTCTGGTTCATCTTGGCCAGGTAGGCAGGCTGCATATTCTTTGGTACGTCGTTATAATAAAGATCGAGCATGGCTGCCAGCATTTTAACGTCGGTAGGCATGTTATAATCCTTGAAGTATTTTTCGGATGCCTCTTTTAACTGTTCGGCTAATTTTTTAACCTGCTGTTGATCGGGATTTGGCTTAGCCAATTCTTCTGCAAGCCTGTTAAACCGGCGTGAAAACGAAATAATCTCGCAGCCGCCATTTACAGCTTCGGCATTGTAACGTACTGCAGCCTCGTAGGTGTTTATTGTTTCGTAAGCAAGAGCTATGTCCTTGAGCGCTTCGCCATATTTAGCCGTGCGATCTTTATCAACAGCTACCCAGGTTTCAAATTGTTTCTCGAGTTCTTTTTTGCGGTCGTAAACACGGAGTTGTTTTAATCCTTTGTTCTGACCGATATAAAACTTCCAGTAGTTGGCTGATCCTGCAAATTTCGAAGAGTATTGAATGCGAACCTTGGCATCGGCTGCCATATCTTCGCGGAGAATATCCAGTTTTTTGGTACGGATTTTTACAACCATGGGATTGTTTTTCTCCAAGGCCCAGTTAATGGTGTAGGAAGTAGCATAACGGTCGGTTCTGCCGGGATATCCCATAATCATGGCATAGTCGCCGATTTTTTTCTCCTTGATGGATACCGGAAGGAATTTTTTCGATTTCAGGGGCACGTTATCAGCGGCATATTCAGCGGGTTTATTATCGCGGTTCGCATATACACGAAACACTGAAAAGTCGCCGGTATGCCTGGGCCACATCCAGTTATCGGTATCGGCACCAAATTTACCGATCGAGTTCGGGGGAGTTCCAACCAGCCGGACATCTTTGTAAGCTTCGTAAAGGAAAAGGTAATATTCGTTACCGTTAAAAAATGAAGTTGTACGTGCTTCGTACTGGGTTCCTTTGGTATTGACGGCTTCAATTTTTTTTGTGTTTTCCCTGATCTTTGCAGCTCGCTGGGCTTCAGTCATAGCCGGAGTAACCCCTTCGAGCACTGCGGTCGTAACGTCCTGAATACTTACCAGGAAACGAACCGAGAGCCCCGGAGTAGGGAGCTCTTCCTCGTAACGGGTAGCCCAGAAACCATTGGTCAGGTAGTCGTGCTCAACGGTGCTGTGCGATTGTATAGCGCCATAACCACAGTGGTGGTTTGTGAAAATTAAGCCGTTGGGCGATACAATTTCGCCGGTGCAGCCGCCACCAAAAATAATGATGGCATCTTTCAGACTCGAATGATTGATGCTGTAAATTTCTTCGGCTGTAAGATGGAGGCCTTCCTTCTGCATATCAACATAGTTGAGACGCTGGATAAACAACGGAAGCCACATGCCTTCGTCGGCACGCACCTGGAATGTGAGTAAAGCGAGGAGCGCAAATAATGCTACTGTTACTTTTTTCATAGTAATTCTATTTTCAGTTTTTGGTTTGGTTGATTCGTTGTTTCTTTTTAAACGGTTATTGGCCGCGAAATTTAAATCCTCACATGAAACTGAAATAAGATAATGGGAAGGCTTACCAGTATTTGGTTGTATCCCGTTATACTTATTGTAAAATTATTTCACCAAAGGATTTTTATTGTTTGTAAACCTGGTGTTCAGTTAAACGTATTTTTCACCTTTTTCATTCCGGACAGCATCAACATAGCCCCGAATATTCTGCTCATCGTTTCGTTTGCATATCAGCAATATGCCATTGTCTTCAACAACAATCATGTCGTCCATTCCCTGAATAACGGCAACCCTTCCCGAAGGCAGGTTAATGATACAATTGTGCGCGTTGTAAATCAACGGCTTTGCGCCGATAATGGCATTTCCGTCGTCATTTTTAACGGAAGTGTCGTACAGCGAGCCCCAGGTACCCAGGTCACTCCACCCGATATCGGCAGCCAGCACAAAAACATTATCCGCTTTTTCCATCACCCCGTAGTCTATCGAAATACTTTTACAAACCGTGTAAGCACTTTCGATATATGCGGCTTCGGAATCGGTATAGTACATATCCGTTCCTTCTTTGAAAAGGCTGTTCAGGTCAGGCAGATACATTTCGAAAGCTTTTAAAATGCTTTTAATCGACCAGATAAAAATACCGGCATTCCACAGGAAATCACCGCTTTGCAGGAATGACTCTGCCAATGCGTGGTTAGGCTTTTCGGTAAAGGTTTTCACCTTGCGCACTTTGCAGTCNNGTTTTGCGTGGCAGCCTGCAAGGCGCAAAGCAGGGTTTGGGTAAATTCTTCCTCTTTCAGGATGATGTGGTCGGAAGGCGCAACTACAATACTGGCATCGGGATTCATCTTGTGAATTTTATGCGTGGCATAAGCTATGCAGGGAGCAGTGTTACGGCGCATAGGCTCACACAGCACATGTTCGGGTACAATGCCCGGGAGTTGTTCAATTACCTGGTCGAAATAGTTAAGGTGGGTAACAACAAAAATGTTTTCGGGCGGGCATACCGTGGTAAGCCTCCTGAAGGTTTGCTGGATCAGGGTTTCGCCGGTTCCGAGTATGTCAATAAACTGTTTGGGGCGCGAATTGCGGCTAAGGGGCCAAAAACGGGCACCAACTCCACCGGCCATAATTACGCAGTAATAATTTTTATTCATATGGCTAACTTTAAGTATAACAATTTAAATTACAACAATTTGAAGGTAAGTCACTTTTCGGCAAAGGTAATAATTACAATTTCAGATTAACCAGCGCCAGGTAAATTATTATGAACCTGCTAAAGGCGTTGATCCATACTTTGAATTTGGATTTGACGAGGTACGATTTACAAGGTACGATTTAAGGAGTGCGATCTGGGATTGAACAAGTATGATTCGGATGCCGTTACTCCCAAAATTGCTGAAATTCGTAAATCGTACATCGCACATAAATTAACTACTTCAGGCCTGCAACACCTGTGCCGAGCGCGGAACAAGATAGTATTTACGTGTTTTCGGGCAATAGCATTTATAACGGGTGCGGAGTTTTTCGAGTTTCACAAACTGCCGGCCGCTCACCAGGGTAAAAGTACTGTTCATAGGTACATCGCCCACCGTTACTATTGCAGCGCCACCTTCCAGAACTGCCAGTGTATTTATAAGCCTGGCATCGCGGTGAAAAGTTGCCGGTGTTCTTAAAAAGTAACGTCGCAGTTCCAACGCCAGCGCTTCGGGGAATACCTGTTGATCGAAAAAAGGCTGCACCAACCTGCGATATGCATTTTTCCATTCGTCGCCATGCGGTTTTGCTTTACGTCCATACTGTTTCATCACCACCAGGTGTGCTACCTCGTGCAGGAAAACCAGCAGGAAAGTATAGGGACCAAGGTCGGCATTTACCTGTATTACCGGCCTGCCAGCCAGCCGGGCTCCTTTAAAACTTCCCAGCCTCGATTTGCGGGGCGCAGTGATACGGAAAAGGAAATGGTATTCATCGAATAACTGCCGGGTTAGCCCGTGTGCCTTTTGGGGGAAACGGGCCAGGACACCTTCGAGCGTCTCAGGCTTGTATGTCATAAGTGGCAGGCTGGTAAAAGTCAAAAATGCGGGTTGCCGGGTTCAGCATGCTGCATCCGCAACCCCTTTTTCCGGTTGATGCCGGGGACTTGTGCCGGCCCGATTTACTGCTGTACCCGCTGCTGCTGCATGCCACTGATCCTAAAATAAGGATAATGGCAAGGCTTAAAAAAAGCCGCTTCATGGCAGCCATTGTGGTTATATTTTTCAAAATATTCATTTGCCGAAATTTGATTCACTTTTACATCATTCCCCTTGAAATCAATATCTTTTTTTCTTTAGCTTGTTTACAAATTAAGCCCCGGTGAATGCTGATCAGAAAATTTACGCTAATTTAGCACTAATTATTGTACAGCATGAAATATTTATTTCACTTTGGCCGCTACCTGAGTATGCTCCGGCAGGCTTTCCAACGACCTGAAAAACAATCGATTTACTTCCGGCAGGTGCTGGTCGAAATGGAAGGTCTCGGGTTAGCATCAGTGGGTATTGTTGCCATCATTTCGGTTTTTATGGGTGCGGTACTGGCCATACAAATGGCATTTAACATCGATACCCCGCTTATCCCGTCGTACACCATTGGTTTTGTAACCCGGCAGAGTGTTGAACTCGAGTTTTCGCCTACCATCATCAGCCTGATACTGGCTGGTAAAGTGGGTTCGCGTATTGCCTCTGAGCTGGGCACCATGCGCGTAACCGAACAGATTGACGCCCTCGAAATCATGGGAATAAACCCCGCCACTTTCCTGATCCTACCAAAAATTATTGCCTCCATGATCATCAATCCTTTCCTGATTATGATGAGCATGCTGCTGGCTGTAATTGGCGGCTGGTTTGCAGGCATCTCGACCGGTCTTTTCCCTTCGGCTGAGTATATTTACGGAATCCAGTCGTTTTTCCACATGTACGATATTTTTTACGCTATTACCAAAACGGTGGTTTTTGCTTTCATCATTGCCTCGGTTTCAGCCTATCACGGTTTTTACACCAAAGGCGGAGCCCTCGAGGTGGGCGAAGCAAGCACCAACGGCGTTGTGTACAGCAGCATCGCCATCATTTTTATGAACCTGATCCTTACTCAAATACTGCTGGCATGATCGAAGGGAAAAACATCAGCAAAAGCTTTGGCGACCGCCTGGTACTCGATAATGTATCGGTGCGCCTCGAAAAAGGACAGACCAACCTCATTATTGGCCAGAGCGGTATGGGTAAAACGGTTTTGCTTAAATGCCTGGTTGGTTTGCTCGAAGCCAACTCAGGACAGGTATTTTACGATGGACGCGCATTTTCGAAAATGTCGTTCAACGAAATGAAAGAAATCAGGCAGGAAATCGGGATGCTTTTCCAGGGTGGGGCTTTGTTCGATTCGCTCACCGTTGAGGAAAATGTAATGTTCCCGCTTACTATGTTCACCAAACAAACGCAACAACAAAAACTGGAACGTGCCAATTTTTGTCTTTCGCGGGTTAACCTGGGTAATGTGAATAAGTTGTACCCCAGCGAACTGAGCGGCGGAATGAAAAAACGTGTGGCTATTGCCAGGGCTATTTCCATGAATCCACGTTACCTGTTTTGCGATGAACCCAACTCGGGGCTCGACCCACAGACTGCACACCTGATTGACGAACTGATAAAGGAAATTACGCTGGAATATAATATGACCACCGTGGTGGTTACCCACGATATGAACTCGGTGTTGGAAATCGGCGAAAAAATTTACTTTATCTACAAAGGTAAATTATGGTGGGAAGGAACCAAAAACAACATCCTGCATACCGATAACCCCGAATTACAGGCTTTCGTTTTTACTTCCGATCTTACCAAGCGGCTGCGACCGACCGATGGAAGAATTGGCTAAACAGCCTGGGCTTGTGGTTAAGAATTAAAAATACTTAACACAGAATGATGAATGAAAAAGTGACTGCTGCTTTCAGATTTTTCATCAAAAAACTTCTGTAAAAACAAAACTTGTAACTATATAAACGTGGCCTGCCTGCTTCCGGCTAATTGTAACTTCCTGTCATTTTGACTTATAAATCGCGCAAAGCGCAAACCCTGCAAACCTGATGTCGACACTGGATATTATACTTGCCATCTTCCTGTTTTACTTTGCATTTAAGGGATTCACCAACGGTTTCCTGGTAAGTATCGCCACGCTGGCCGGGCTGGTGCTGGGATTTTACGCGGCATCACATTTTTCGGAGTTTACGGCTGCATGGCTGCGAAATGACCTTGGGATGAAAAGCAGCAACCTTACCCTGATTGCCTATATAGTTACATTTGTAATTGTGGTGGTGCTGATATTCCTGCTCGGAAGATTTTTGACCGGCGTGGTGAAAACCGTGGGGCTGGGGATTGTAAACCGCCTGGCCGGCGCCCTGCTTGGCATTGTAAAAGGAGCACTGATTGCCAGTTTCCTGTTCCTGTTTTTTTCGCATATCGATCCACATGGAAGTTTATTCACAGCCCGCCAAAAGCAGGACTCGGTACTATATAAACCCGTGGCTGCCGTTGCTCCCGCCGTGTTACCGGTAGTGAAGAAATATACAACAGAGGCAAAGGAACTGGTAAAATAAGGGTAGAACCTGATACCATTGCCTGAATTATTGCCAGCATAAAACCAAGGAACCATCCCTACCGGTGAATCGAATTAAGATTTCTATCTTAATTCCAAAAAGGATACCATCCTGAATTTCGGGCTCGGTTTCCCGTTGCCCAAACAAAAATAAAGGCTGAAAAAAATTAACCGCGTGAAATGATGAGAATCATCTTTCACGCGGTTTGCGTTTCGCGGGGGCTATAAACCGGCACTAAAATTAATTTCCGACTGTAATCTTAGTCTTCGAGTATTGCTTTTACACCTGGCAGCACTTTGCCTTCGATAGATTCGAGCATGGCGCCTCCACCGGTGGAAACATAGCTTACTTTATCGGCCAGTTTGAATTTATTCACGGCAGCAACTGAGTCGCCACCACCAACCAGCGAGAACCCACCCTGTTTGGTCGATTCAGCAATAGCCAGGGCAATATCTTTGGTACCCTTCTGGAAGTTGCACATTTCGAAAACGCCCATAGGTCCGTTCCATAAAATGGTTTTTGAACCCACCAGCACCTCGCTGAAATACTTAATGGTTTCGGGACCTATATCCATACCCAGCCATCCATCGGGGATTTCGTTCGATTTACAAACCTTGCGCTCGGCATCATCAGCAAAAGCGTTGGCAATAACAGCATCGGTCGGGATCAGGATTTTAACGCCCAGTTCTTCGGCCCCAGCCATAATGTTTTTAGCCAGTTCGATGTATTCGTTCTCAACCAGCGATCCGCCGATCTGCCCGCCTTTGGCTTTGATAAAGGTAAACATCATACCCCCGCCGATGATCAGGTTATCCACCTTGCTCAGCAGGTTGTTAATAATTTCGATTTTGCTCGAAACCTTAGCGCCGCCCAACACGGCAGTAAACGGGTGCTGAGCTTCGTGCAGCACTTTTGTAATGTTGCTAACCTCATTGTTCATCAGGTAGCCGAACATTTTATCGTTGGGGAAATATGCTGCTACCAGGGCGGTTGAAGCATGTGCACGGTGGGCTGTTCCGTAAGCATCGTTCACATAACAGTCAGCATAGCCGGCCAGTTTTTTGGTGAATTCCTTCTGCGAAGCTTTTACGCGCGATTTTGCAGCGGCTTTTTCCTCGTCGGTAGCAGTTTCGGGCAGGCGTGCTTTCCCTTCTTCTTCTTCGTAGTAACGAAGGTTTTCGAGCAGCAGCACTTCGCCTGGTTTTAGCGTGGCCGAAAGGTCGGCAGCTGACTGACCCATACAGTCGTCGGCAAATTTAACCGGTACACCCAAAACCTGCTCCAGGTAAGGAACCAGGTGACGGAGCGACAGTTTTGGCTCGCCTATTTTCTTTGGGCGGCCCAGGTGCGAACACAGTATGGTTGAACCTCCGCCGGCAAGTATCTTGCGAATGGTAGGCAAAGCGGCATCAATACGGGTGGTGTCGGTAATCTTCTGATTATCGTCGAGCGGGACGTTAAAATCGACCCTGATGAGGGCACGTTTACCTGTAAAATCGTAAGAATCAATGTTTTTCATATGATGAGAATTTGAAATTTCGGAATTGCGAAGGTAAAGAATAAATTAAAGATTTGAAAATGTGAAAATCTGCGACTTTATTAACGGCAATTTTGAGTAGTTTAAATCAAAGTCACAAGCAACATTATTGATTTAAATTTCAATTGTAGTTTGTGAAGGTTAAACTCACTAACTTTGCTATGAATTAGTATTCCGTTCATATTCAGGAAATACGATTTGAATTCAATTAAAGGTCGTAACCTCAAAAGTTTTTTTCTAAATTGTAAAAAGTGAATATATGAGAATTACAATCATTTTAATCAGTATTCTGTTAGGTGTAACTGCCTGTAATATTGAAGATTCAGACAACCTAAACACTAAATACAGCTCCATTTATGGAAACTGGGAACCAACCGTAGTTGTGTACGATAGTGCAGGTGTAAACGTAATGCACCGCATTATTTACGATAAACTGGTTATTAATCCCGACCTTACTTATTCCATTTACATCGATGCAACCACTTCCGTTGAAAATGGCGAAATACAGATAGTATCACAATCGGATGACAAGCTGAAATTATTTTTCAGTGCTCATTACCCTCCATATAGTTCCTTTGCCGGATCGCATATTTTTGGTATATCTGATGTAGATCTGACTTATATTTCTGACACGGTAATGACGCTCAAGTCGAACAATGATCCATATCACTATTATCCGGAGTTCTATTTCTGGAAGATAAAATAAAAGTTTCATTCAATCTGTTTTCTGGTGAAATTGATAAATTGAACGGCCCGGGCTTGTTATCAGGAAAAGATACCGGAAGCCTGCCAATTGTATTTATACGGTATTTAAATTCAAATTTTCAGCCAGAATTTTTATTCTAATCTGTATTAATTTTCGAAAATTTATTTACAAAAAAAGTCTGCTATTCATATTATATGTTGGTATATTTGTGCTAATACATTTCCGGATGTTTTTCCGGCATTAAACACTTCTAAAACCATCAATATGGAAAATCTGTTATCTGTAATTATTGTTATTGTTGTCCTGTTCTTTTTTGCAGGCATCCGCATTGTACGACCCACCAACCGGGCCCTGGTCGAAAGACTAGGTAAGTATCATCATTTTGCCACTCCCGGCTTCAACTGGATTATACCGGGTATTGACAAGATGTACAAAATCAACATTACCGAGAAAATGATTAATGCCGAGCCCCAGGAAATTATTACCAACGATAACCTGAATGCGCGCGTGGATGCCCAGGTGTATTTTAAAATTAAACCGGACGAGGAAAGCGTTAAAAATTCGCAGTATAATGTAAACAGCATCGAGTACCAGATTGTGAACCTGGCACGTACCACCCTGCGTAACATCATCGGTACCATGACCCTGAAATCGGCCAACAGTGAGCGAGGAAAGATAAATAAGGAACTGCACGGAACCCTGCTCGATGAAACCCACAACTGGGGTATCGAGATTGTACGAACCGAACTTAAGGAAATTGATCCGCCCAAGGACGTTCAGGAAACCATGAATAAAATTGTGAAGGCCGAAAACGAAAAAATAGCAGCCATCGACTTTGCTACCGCCACCGAAACCAAGGCAGATGGTGAAAAACGGGCCGAAATCCGCAAGGCCGAAGGGGTAAAACAAGCTGCCATTCTGCGGGCCGAAGGTGAAGCCCAGGCTATCGCACTGGTAAACGAAGCTGCCGAAAAATATTTCATCGGAAATGCCCAGTTACTCAGAAGAATACAGGCTATGGAAACAGCCCTGATGAACAACGCGAAAATTGTGGTTCCAACCGGCTCCGACCTGGTGAATGTGATGAGCGAAATGGGTGGAATTGTCCCGGTTAAAGGGAAAGATGTGCCGCCAACCATTGTTAAATCATAGTTTCGATTTACGAGGTACGATTTACGAGGTACGATTGGGGAGGTGCGATTGACGAGGAGCGATTGGGGAGGATTGAAAAGTAAAAGGTACGATTTACAGCTTCAGTTTACGATGTGTTTGAACAGCATTCGTACTTCGGAAATCGTAAATCGTACCTTATTTATATCTGGTAATTTTCAGGTTCAGATTTTGCGGAGCTTCACAGTAAAGTGCCTCAGGATAGGCGCTTCCTCTTCAATGGCTAGCCCGGTGGAAATCTGCTGGCGGCGGTTGTACACATTAGCCATGGCAACTGCCACATAATTCATGTGGTTGTTGGTGTACGTACGGCGAGGGATCGCGAGCCTGAGCAATTCCAGTTCGGGATAGCGGTTTTCGCGGGTAACCGGGTCACGGTCGGCAAGTATGGCGCCAATTTCAACGCCACGTATTCCGGCTTCAATATACAATTCAACAGCAAGTGTCTGTGCCCTGAATTGTTCTCTGGGAACATTTGAGAGTACCTTGCCGGCATCCACAAAAATAGCATGCCCGCCATAAGGCAATTGAACAGGTACTCCAAACTCTGTAAGTTTCTGCCCCAGGAAAGCCACCTGGCTGATCCTGTAATGCAGGTATTCGTATTCGGTTCCTTCGTACAATCCCTGTGCCAGGGCATTGAGGTCGCGGCCGGCAAGCCCGCCGTAAGTGAGGAATCCCTCGAACATGATGCTGAAAACCGAGGCATTACGAAACAGTTCAGCATCGCGCAAAGCGATAAAACCACCAATGTTAACAATGGCGTCCTTCTTGGCGCTCATGGTCATGCCATCAGCATAAGTGTACATTTCGGCAACAATTTCGCGGATACTCTTGTGCTGGTAACCTTCTTCCCGCGTTTTGATGAAATAAGCATTTTCTGCAAAACGTGCTGAATCGAAAATCACCGGTACATTATATTTTTCAGCCAACTGCTTAACCGCTTTTAAATTCGCCATCGAAACCGGCTGTCCGCCCGAAGAGTTGCAGGTAACCGTAACAATGATCATCGAAACCTTTTCGCGCGGGTGATTTTTTAAAACGTTTTCCAGTTTGTTGAGGTCAATATTTCCTTTAAACGGGTGATTGATCGTGGTGTCGAAGGCTTCGTCGATGGTGCAGTCGATGGCTTCAGCTTTCCGGAATTCAATATGGCCCTTGGTGGTGTCGAAATGGGAATTTCCGGGTACCACATCGCCTTCTTTAACCAGTGCGCTGAAAAGTACATTTTCGGCAGCACGCCCCTGATGCGTGGGCAGGAAATAGTCGAAACCTAGTATATCTTTTATGGCCGATTTAAGTTTGAAATAGGAGGATGCACCGGCGTAACTCTCGTCGCCAATCATCATTTCACTCCATTGTTTGTCGCTCATGGCGCCGGTTCCTGAATCTGTAAGCAGGTCGATAAAAACCTGGTCGCTGCGCAGGTTAAAGAGGTTGTATCCGGCTTCTTTTATCCATTGTTCCCTTTGTTGGCGGGTACTGCAGCGGATGGACTCCACCATTTTTATTCTGAAAGGTTCTGCAAAAGGCAATTCCATATTACTAAAGCTAAAAGTTAAAAAATAGGTTCAATACTTTACAGGCATACAGAAAACACGAATTCATCGCGTTTCTTTATGTTTTTGAACCTCAATTTTTTAAACCCCAGCATGATAGCTTAAATCAATTATATCTGTTTGTAAGGAGAGGTCAAATATACAATCTTTTGATAAAAAACATGGATTGGTAATATTTTTTTAAACTTTATGAGGCGGTATTAATTTGCTGAAGATTTACAATAAGTTGATTAAAAGACTGAAGACCGAAGACGAGAGTCGGATGTTAGAAGTCGGATGTTGGATGTCGGAAGACACATCACCCCATTCCCCCTTCTCCCATCGCCCTGCTTAACATAAAATTATGCAATCTGAGTATTTAATTCGAGCGTTTTTAATATTTCATGCTGATGCCAGGATTAAATGTTTAAAAAACGATCTTTGCAATTACAATCGCTTTTTACCATGATGAAACAGCTCTTTTTCAGTATTTCCTTTTTAATGCTGATTTTACTATCGTCAGCCTGTGGTTCGGGGCAGGAAAAGGATTTCAGCAATTCGAAGATTTACCCGCATGTAAACTGCCTGGCCGACACCAACCTGAATTATGCGCTCTTTTTACCTCCTCAATACGAGAAAGATAAACCGCTTCCATTGATTATTTTATTCGATTCGCATGGCGATGGGCTTTTACCTGTAAACCTTTTCAGCAATGAAGCCGCCAAAAACGGTTTTATTATAGCCGGATCGAATAATTCGAAAAACGGCATGACTATGGAACAAACCACTGCCATTTACCGGAGCATGCTGGCCGATATCACAGCCAGGTTCAGCATTGAGAAAAAGGCTGTTTACCTGTGTGGTTTTTCGGGCGGATCGCGTGTGGCCGGTTCTATAGCGATTACCGAAGGAAGAATAGCCGGTGTGGTGGGATGCGGTGCCGGCCTGCCGGGCATAAACCAGCAGCCTGTCAGTCCGTTCAGCTACCTGGCTGTGGTGGGAAACCAGGATTTTAACTTCACCGAGATGAAGATGCTCGACGAATCTCTTGAAAATGCCGGATACCAGCATCACCTGCTTGTTTTCGACGGGATTCATCAATGGCCGCCCAAGGAACTAATCCCTGATATTTTTACATGGCTATCGCTGGATGCCATGAGGCAACAGGCTATCCCTGCCGACAGAGCTTTTATAGACCGGTTTATCGAGAAAAACGACCAGTCTGCCAGTAGGCTTGCCACCGAAGGAAAACTTCCCGAACAACTGGATACATATATCAAAATGAAACATTACCTGCAGAGACTAACTGATATTGCACCCCTGGATTCGGAAATTAAAAGATTATCGGCAGAAAAGTCGGTTTTATCGTACAGGGAACAGCAACAGCAATTGTACGATCTTGAGCAAAAGCTTCAGCAGGATTACCTTCCACAAATTCCTGTTCAGGGCACCGGCTGGTGGAGCATTGAAACAAACCGGCTGAGTGCATTGGCAAAACAGGCGGATAAACCGGCACAAAGCCAGGTATACCAACGTGTACTGGGCTCGCTGAGCATGAACTGCTATATGTATTGCAACAATGCATTGAAGCAGCACGATCTGCCAGCCGCATCACGATTTATAGAAATATACAGGCTGGTTGATCCTCAAAACGCCGAACACAGGTATATGGCGGCTAAAGTTGCAGCTATGCAAAACAATAAAGAAGGAGTTTATAGCGCGCTTCAGCAAGCTTTCGGGCTTGGTTTCAAGGATTATAAACGTTTAAAATCTGACCCTGATTTCGAAGCCTTCCGGCAGGATAAAAAATTTCAGGAAATGGTTGCAGGGAAATAAATTCCAGTGCCTGTATCGGCCCACATTTTTACCTTCATCAGGAATGAGAAAATAAACGGGCTGAATCGCGATTTTTTTACCTGGAATGACGGAGATTATTGCTGCAACTATGGCCGGCACAGAATAACAGGGAACCGGAACCAAAATTTTTACTCGAAATTAATGAGAAAAATAAAGGATGAAGCCTGAAGGAAGACGGGTTGAACATTTTTTTACATCAATGCCATATATTTGTTTAAATATAAAGTTTATGATTCCGGTATTCCGTATTTTTGTGGTTTCGTAAGTCCGCTCAGCAAGCACAACCCACAACCCAGCGTTATTCATGGCCAGCCGCATTTATGCCGATCGTAAAATTGTAATTATCAGCACCTTCCTGGTTATCGGATTTATCTATATCGTACGGTTGTTTTATATCCAGGTAATTGACAAAAGCTACACGCTTTCGGCAAATAACAATGTATTGCGTTATGTTACGCAATTCCCGGCACGCGGACTTATATACGACCGCAACGGCAAGTTGTTGTTATACAACGAAGCTGTTTACGACCTGATGGTCATCCCAAGGCAGGTGAAAGATCTTGATACTGCTGAAATCTGTCGTTTGCTCGAAATAACGCCTGAGGGTTTCAACGAGCGTATGAAAAAAGCGCGTGATTATTCACCAATCCTGGCCTCGGCATTCGAAAAACAGATATCGAAGGAAACCTACGGTTATATCGAGGAAAAGCTTTATCGTTTCAGGGGATTTTTCGTACAACCGCGTACACTGCGCAAATACCCCATGTCCATCGGGGCACACCTGTTGGGTTATATTGGTGAGGTTACCCCGGCCCAGATAGAGAAAAATCCGTATTACAAACAGGGAGACTATATCGGCATCAGCGGTATTGAGCGGGCTTACGAGAAACAGCTTCGCGGCATTAAAGGGTTGAAAATCCGTATGGTTGATGTTATGAACCGCGATGTAGGCAGTTTCGAAAACGGGCGTTACGATACCGCCGCTGTGATGGGTGGCGACCTGTACACAGGTATTGATGCCGAACTGCAGCAATACGGCGAAAAATTAATGAACAACAAACGAGGCAGCATCGTTGCCATCGATCCGAAAACGGGTGAAATCCTGTGTTTTCTTTCGAGCCCCGGCTACGATCCTAACCTGCTGGTGGGCCGGGTGAGGAGTAAAAATTTCGGCGAACTTAACAAAGATCCCGTAAAACCGCTGCTTAACCGCGCTATCATGGGGCAATACCCGCCGGGTTCGACCCTGAAAATGGCCAACGACCTGGTTGGTTTGCAGATGGGTGTAATTACCAAGGATACCCGCTTTTCGTGCCAGGGGCCGGGCTCATCACCCATAAAATGTACGCACAACCATGTATCGCCTCTCGATGTTTATATGGCCATTCAGCAATCCTGTAACCCGTTTCACTGGCAGGTTTTCAGGGCCATACTCAACGACCCGAACTATGCAACGGTAAAGGAACGTTATGATGTATGGCGTAATCACCTGATGAGTATGGGCTTTGGCCGTACACTCAACACCGACCTGGCATTTGAACTAAAGGGGAATCTTCCCTCATCGGATGTTTTCGATAAAATATATGGCAAAGGCCACTGGAATGCGATGACAGTACGCTCGCTGTCCATTGGACAGGGCGAGGTGCTAACTACCCCGCTTCAGCTTGTAAATTATGCCGCTATGGTAGCCAACCGCGGGTACTTTTATCCACCACATGTAGTACGTTCGGTAGGTACCGAAAAAACCAAATTTTCAAGCCAGAAAAACGTGGCAACCATCAATCCTGAATACCTGGATGTTATTGTACAAGGTATGACCGAGGTATTTTCGGGGGCTCATGGTACAGCGCGAGCTTACAAGATTGACAGCCTGACCATGGCCGGGAAAACCGGTACAGCACAAACCTCGAGCGGAAAAGACAATTCCAATTTCATTGCCTTCGCCCCGGTTGAAAACCCGCAGATTGCCATCTGCGTAATTGTCGAAGAAGCCGGTTTTGGTGCAACCTGGGCTGCCCCAATCGCCTCGCTGATGATTGAAAAATACATTTTCCGCACGGTAAAACGTAAAGAAATTGAAGACCGAATGATTAATGCTAACCTCCTGAACAATTGAAAGAACAAAAAGGTATTTTCCGACACATAGACCGCACGCTGGTGCTGTTGTACCTGGTACTTGTACTTATGGGATGGGTGAGCATATACGCTGCCGTCTATAACGATGAGCACGCCAGCATATTCGATCTCTCACAGTCGTATGGGAAACAGTTGCTCTGGATTATCACCTCATTCGTAATTGCGCTGATGATCATACTTACGGATGCCAAATTTTTCAATGCCTTTGCTTACCCGATTTATATCGGGACGATATTGCTTCTGATAGTTGTTTTATTTCTTGGAAATGTAACTTCCGGTGCCCGGTCCTGGTTCGAAATAGGCGGTTTTAAACTTCAACCCGCCGAATTTGCCAAATTCGCCACTACGCTGGCTTTAGCACATTATCTCAGTGCACTGGATTTTGATAACAAAAAACGCAAATCGCAACTTATTCCCTGGATTATCCTAACAATTCCGGCAGCACTTATCATTTTACAGAACGATACCGGCTCAGCCATGGTTTATGCCTCGTTAACGTTGGTCTTATACCGGCAGGGCATGCCTGGAAGCATCCTTTTGTTTGGTGTTACCATAGCCATTCTGGCCATTATGGCATTGTTATTTAACCAATACATTGTAATTGCTGTTATTGCAGTGCTTCTCCTCGGGTTTACTTTTTTCATCAGGCGAACCTGGCAAAATATATTAAAAGTAATCGGAATCTTTGTGGTAGCCTCACTTTTTGTATTGAGTGTTGAATATGCTTTTCAGAACATTCTTGAGCCACACCAGAAAACCCGTATCAACGTTGTGCTGGGCAAGCAAATCGACCTGAAAGGCGCAGGCTACAACGTGAACCAGTCGAAAATTGCCATTGGCTCAGGCGGATTCTGGGGAAAGGGATTCCTGAAAGGTACACAGACCAAATTTAACTTTGTGCCCGAACAAAGCACCGATTTTATTTTTTGCACAGTTGGCGAAGAGTGGGGATTTGTTGGCACCACCATTGTGATACTCCTTTTCCTGGCGCTGATTACCAGGATTATAATGGTAGCCGAGCGACAACGCTCGGAATTCAGCCGCATTTATGGTTATGGTGTTGCTTCAATTCTATTTTTCCATTTCTTCGTAAATGTAGGCATGACCATCGGGCTGATGCCCGTGATCGGGATTCCGCTTCCGTTCTTCAGCTATGGCGGATCTTCGCTCTGGGCTTTTACCATACTGCTTTTCATCTTTATAAAGCAGGATTCGAACCGGCTGATACTGGTTTAAGTTTCCCGGTTCAACTATTTCCCTCCATTTTTAGTTCAGCCCTCTATTTAAGGCTTGCCGAAAACAAATTCCGAATGTCCCTGGGTTATCCCGAAGGGAATCAATACCAACAGTGAAATGGTAACAGGACACAAGATTGCTGGTAGAACATAAAAGTTCAGTGTATTATGTAAATACCCTAAAGGGGAATCGGGATTGAGGTTGTAATGTTTTTATTGGTTTTTATCCCCTGACGGGGAAATTCAATCACTTAATGTGCAGGAATTATGAATATCATGGTAAGTTCACTTTGCATTTGATATAGCACTAAAATCAGGCGAAGCACACTTGAAAAGCCATTAGCAATTTTACAGCAGAAACATATTAATGCCCTGTGGCACAAAAAAAGCCGTTTCATTGCTGAAACGGCTTTAAACTTTACTGATAACCCGTGTTTAGTAGAAGAGTATCCGGTTATCCTTAATATTGGCTTTTTCCTGTAAAATAGAAGGAAGCATACCTGCACGGCTCTGGAAATACATTTCCATCTGGCGTTTCTGGTTAGCAAAATCTGTAGTTACCGGTGCTTCTTTCAGCTGGTCGAGCACATACACATAAATAGCCTGCTCGCCTTTTACAGGTCCTGAGAAAACACCCTTTTTAGCTGCAAAAATATTACCGGTAAGTTTAGGCTCGTGACCGAAATTCGGGATATTGGCACTTGCAAAAGCCACATCAACCGTATCAATTTTTGTACCTGCAAACTGTGGCAGAACGGCATTCAGGTCTTTACCCTTAGCCAGTACAGTATTGAGTTTGTTCATCAGCAATTCGGCCTTCTTCTCGCGGATAACCAATGGTTTGAGCGGCTCTTTTATTACTTCGAGGGGAACATACCCTTTTTCGATCTTGGTTTTGAGCGCTGCCACTACATAGGTACCTTCAACATCAAAAACATTTGAAACAGCTCCTTTTTCGGTATCCTTGTTGAACGACCAACGGATAATTTCGCGGGCCGATTTTAATCCAGGAATGGTGTTATCACTTTCCGAAATCTGATCAGCATTACGCATATCCTTGCTTTTTCCGGCTTTTTCAAATTTCTCGAGAGTATTGTTGGTGGATGCAAAGTTGCTGGCCTGGTTGTAATAATCCTCGATGGTTTTTGAACCTGGCTCCATGGTGAAATCAACACTGGCCACTTTAATTTTGGTCGATGGATCTTTTTTACCAACCACCTTAATGATATGGTATCCGAATTGTGTTTCCACTTTCTTGATTTCGCCTACGGCTCCTTTTAAAACGGCTTCGTTAAATTCAGGAACCATTGCGCCATCAGCAAACCAACCCAGGTCGCCTTGTTTTGTTTTAGCCATCTGGTCGTCGCTCAAAGTGCTGGCCATTGCTTCAAAAGCAGCCGGGTTTTTCTTCACAACCATCAGAAC
>DGQJ01000110.1:4581-16749 GCA_002389705.1 Bacteroidales bacterium UBA4417 | reverse complement strand
TATTTCAATTATTTAATTCCGGTGATGAATTTGTAGGTAAGCATGGTATAAATAAGTTTGGCAACCAGGTAGTCAGGAGCTTTGTTTTCTTTATTTGGTACCAGTTCGGTAATATCAAAACCTACTATGTTTACCTGTTCGCTTATTTTCTTTAGTATGTTGATGATATCGAACCAGTTCATACCACCGGGTTCCGGGGTGCCGGTTGATGCCATAATGGAAGGATTCAGTACATCAAGATCGATGGTAATGTAAACGTTACGGCTCAGTTTGTTTAGCAGTTCGTACATCCAGGTCGACTGATCATAAATCTGCATGGCATAAAAAACGCGGTCGGGCTGAATGTCTTCGCGTTCGCCTGCACTCATACTGCGTATGCCAACCTGCACTACAGGAGCCATTTCCGAAGCACGGGCCATCACGCAGTGGTGATCAATTTTTGAACCATTATACTCGTTACGCATATCCGTGTGTGCATCGAACTGCAAAATGGTAAGGTCTCCGTAAAGTTCGCTTGCAGCTTTAAAAGCTCCAATACTTACGGTGTGTTCTCCACCAAGAACTACTGGGAATTTTTTCTTTTTATACAAGGCTTTTACCCTGTTGTACACTTCTTCAACCATGGCTTCCGGCGACGAAGCTTCAGTAACCGGATCCGCAGTGTGAATACCAAGTTTATGTACNNTCGTAAGGTACCGGGAGGATTACAATTTTTGAACTTTCAAACGCAGTAAATTCTTTTGGTAGATCACCATACTGTTTCATAAAATTTTATGTTTAGATTCTAAACCATTATTTATCAGTTGCATGTGCGAAAACAAACAATGTTTGATAATTTTAAAGCATACCATATTTTAGCCTAAATGCTGAAATACAGAGAAATGGTTGAGAGGTGGTTAATATGCTTTTTCGTTTCGGAAATGCGAAAATACAATTTTTTTTATACATGCAAAATAAATCCTTATTTGTAGCATCTGAATTCCGTATCCGAAATTGTAAAGGTCAGTCTCTGTGATTATTTTTAATTCTGGAAGTAAAAAATTAGTAATCCAGGTGTTTCAGGATGCAAAACCGGTTTCATAGTGCAACACAACTTGCAGCTGCAGTTTTTATCGGAAATTGAAAATATGAAGCATCAGGACTTATTGAATAAAGGATTAAACAGCCGATAAATCCAGTTGTACTGTTGGCTAAAATTGTCTAATATCCCAGTATTTTTAACATTGATTTATGGCTCTGTTCTTTTGCAAACAATTTTGTGAAGTACTCGCCATCTTCATCAATATCAATAAGTATATGTTTTGGTGCAGGAATCAGGCAGTGCTGTATGCCGCCGTATCCGGCCAGCGAATCCTGGTAAGCCCCTGTGTGGAATAATCCGATGTATTGAGGCTCGTCGTCCATCAGCTTCGGGAGGAAAATTGCATTTGTATGTGTTTCAGCATTGTAATAATCTTCGCTGTCACAGGTTAATCCACCCAGGAAAACCCGCTCATATTCCTGATCCCAGTGATTAACAGCAAGCAGGATAAATTTCTGGTTTATAGCCCAGGTGTCGGGTAATGTAGTTATAAATGAACTGTCAATCATGTTCCACAACTCCCGATCATTTTGTCGTTTCTGGTCGATAATGCTATACAGAACGGCACCGCTTTCGCCAACTGTAAATGATCCGAATTCTGTAAAAATGTTAGGTTCCGGGGTGTTGTTGCGCTGGCATATCCCTTTTATCTGTGCAATAATTTCTTCAGCCATATAGGCATAATCAAAATCGAAATTCAGCGAGTTTTTAATCGGGAAACCACCGCCAATGTTGAGCGAAGTAAGTTGAGGACAAACCGCTTTCAGTTCGCAATAAACCTGCACACATTTCGAAAGTTCGTTCCAGTAATATGCCGAGTCGCGTATTCCGGTATTGATAAAGAAATGCAGCATCTTCAGCTCGAACTTCGGATTGTTTTTTATTTCTTCTTCGTAATACGAGACAATATCGTTGTACCGGATACCCAGTCGCGAAGTATAAAAGTCGAACTTGGGCTCTTCTTCCGATGCAATCCTGATACCAATTTTAATCTTGCGCGTAATGTTGCGGTCGTATTCATCCAGTTCAAACTTGTTATCGAGAATAGGTATAACATTTTCAAATCCTTCCTCAATCAGGTTGCAGATATTTTCGATATACTGCGGACGCTTAAATCCATTGCAGATAACGTAAGCATCTTTTGTTAAGTTACCCGACTCAAATAATGACTCAATAATGGGAATGTCAAAAGCTGACGAAGTTTCAATATGAATATCATTTTTCAGCGCTTCTTCAAGCACAAACGAAAAGTGCGAACTCTTGGTACAATAGCAAAAGTTATAGCTTCCTTTATAATCTGCTTTGGCTATAGCTACATTAAACAATCGTTTTGCTTTTTGAATCTGTTTGCTGATTTTGGGCAAAAACGTGATGCGCAACGGTGTGCCATATTGCTTGATTACTTCCATCAGAGGTATATTGTTGAAATATAACTCATTATCCACTACTTTAAATTCTTCGGTAGGGAAATCGAAAGTTTGGTCAATCAGGTCAATATATTTGTTTTTCATTGTAGCATAGCATATTTAGTGGTTGGGGGCAAAATTACAATATTTTGATTGGTTTTATGCTTAAATTTTAATCCGACTTATTTACTTTTTAAAATAAAATGCAATTTGAAATTGCCGGATTTAATAGTTGACATTTGTCCGTTGCCGGCTAAAATTTAAAATTGAATAGTGCCTGCTATTTTCCCCTTTTTAATTTTATTGTTTTTTAAGAGGATAAGCCAGACATCAAGACGTTACTATGTTTGTATTTACTTATGAATTTTTCTTCTTTCATGGGAATTTATCCTGGCATTAAAAAGGATGTAGCGACGATTTTAAGTCGTTGTTTTTATGAAGTTGCAGCTTTTTTATTAGAAGCAAAAGGTTAACAGGTATTTGTCACTCTGTTGGAATTAAGTAAATATATTTGCAGACGCGCTTTTGTAAGTTGTATTCTTAACTTATGCTGATAGCCTGGGACTCCAATTTTTAAATCAATAAACTAACTGATTGATATGCATGATTTAGTTCGAATAAAAATAGCAGACACTGAATACCCGGTGCATCCGCTTTTCGCATCACGCTGGAGCCCCCGTGCTTACGACCCAAGGCCTGTAGAATCTGATAAATTACAACGTATCTTTGAAGCTGCCCGTTGGGCGGCCTCAGCTAGTAATTTGCAACCATGGTATTTCTTGGTAGGAATGAAAGGGGATGAAGTATATAATAATATTTTCAGCACTTTGGTTGAGTTTAACCAATTGTGGGTCGGGAATGCGCCGCTTCTGGCTGTGTCAATTGCAAAGACCACCAATACCCGTGGTGAACCCAATGTATATCATGCATACGATTTAGGACAGGCAATGGCCATGCTCAGTATACAATCGACCCATGAAGGTGTATATGTTCACCAGATGGGCGGTTTTAACGCTACGGAGGCTGAGCGGTTACTTGGTATTCCGGAGGGATATAAAGTGATGACTGCATTCACATTGGGTTACTTAGGTAATGAAGAAGGACTACATCCAAACCTGCAGAAACTTGAACTCAGTCCGCGTAACCGTCGTCCTGTCGGTGAGTCAGTTTTTACCGGTTCATTTGGGCAAAAGGCCTTTTTTTTGTAAACTGATGCCAAAAATTAATGTATTACATTTGCGGTTTAAAATAATTCAATATGCGATTTTCAGCTGTTTTAATGTTAGCCCTTTGCCTGGCAATTGTAAGTTCGTGCAAGCAAAAAAAATCTGAGGTATCTGATGATTCCGAAGAGAAAAAAGACGTCCCTGCTATTATTGCTGCCGATTTTAATGCCGACTCAGCCTACTATTTTGTCAATGAACAGGTGAAGTTCGGACCAAGGGTAACAAATAGCAAAGCTCACCAGAAGTGTGCAGCATGGCTCGAACAAACCCTGAAAAAGTATTCTCAACATGTTGTTGTTCAGTCGTTCACGGCAAAAGCGTACAATGGAACGGTTTTAAATTGTAAAAACTTTATTGCATCATTCAATCCCAAAAGCACAACAAGGGTATTGGTATGTTCGCATTGGGATTCGAGGCCCTATGCCGATAATGATCCGGATTCGACACTGCATCGTACGCCGATTGACGGTGCTAACGATGGGGCAAGCGGAGTTGGAATTATTCTTGAAATAGCCAGGCAGTTGAGGATTTCGCCTGCTTCCGTTGGTGTTGATTTGCTCTTGCTTGATGCCGAAGATTACGGTGCTCCGCAGGATGCCGGGTATATGGGTTCCGACGATTGGGCATTGGGATCACAATATTGGTCCCGAAATCCACATGTACAGGGCTACACCGCCCGGTATGGTATTTTGCTGGATATGGTGGGTGCCGAAAATGCTGTGTTTACACTCGAAGGTACTTCAATGTATTATGCTCCTGATATTGCGCAGCGAATATGGAATATTGGAGCCTCAATAGGCTACAGCGATTATTTTTCGTCGGAACGCACCAATGCTATCACTGATGATCATGTGTATATCAACCAGATACGCCAAATTCCTACTATTGATATTATTCAACATGATCAGTCTACTCAAACAGGATTTTATAAGTATTGGCACACGGTGAACGACAATATGAAAAATATCAGCAAACAAACCCTGATGGCTGTTGGACAAACCGTACTTACAACAATCAGAAATGAGAAATAAAAAACAAGAAATCAGGAACAAGAAATAAGTATCTACTCAGTATTGATAAATCCTGGTTAACAACTCAAAGTTAACCAGGATTTATTTTTTTATGAGTCAGCAATAAAGAAGCTTAAAGCAGGTCGTTTGCGAGGTTTGCCAACTCCGACCGTTCTCCTTTTTCGAGCCGGACGTGCGCATACATCGGGTGTGTTTTTGCTTTATCAATCAGGTACGAAAGCCCGTTACTCTGCGAATCGAGATATGGAGTATCAATCTGGAAAATATCCCCGGTAAATACAATTTTTGTGTTTTCGCCGGCACGGGTTATAATGGTTTTCACTTCGTGTGGCGTAAGGTTCTGAGCTTCGTCAACAATGAAAAATACGTTACTGATGCTTCGTCCGCGAATGTATGCCAATGGCGTAACTACCAGTTTTTCGTTCTGTAACGATTCGGTGATAACTTTATGTTCCTTGTCTTTTTCGCCGAACTGGCTTTGGATAAACTTAAGGTTATCGTACAAAGGTTCCATGTATGGACCGATCTTTTCTTTCACATCACCGGGCAGAAATCCGATTTCCTTATTACTTAGCGGAACAATAGGCCTGGCCAGGTAAATTTGTTTGAACTCGCGTCGCTGTTCCATTGCTCCGGCAAGCGCCAGCAACGTTTTCCCGGTACCGGCTACACCCTGAAGCGTAACGAGTTTGATATCCGGATGCATAATGGCGTGGAGTGCGAACACCTGCTCGGCATTACGCGGCATGATATGATAGGCAGGGCGCTTATCGAGCCGCTCGATACGCTGGGTAGTTGCATTGTAAAAAGCGAGGGCCGAATTTTTAGTGTTCTTTAAGATGTAATATTGATTCGGGATAGCAGTCTGAATACCTATATCCGCCAGTTCGCAATGCCCGTTCTGGTAAATTGCATCAATTACCTTGGTAGGCAAACCTTCAATAACAGTTTTTCCGGTATACAAACCTTCAGGATCTTTGATTTTACCGGTTAGAAAATCTTCTGCCTGTATGTTTAATGATTTGGCTTTTAATCGCAGGTTCACATCCTTCGAAACGAGCGTTACTTTACAATCCGGATTTTCCTTGGCAATAGCTAGCGCTGCATTAAGTATCCGGTGATCAGGTTTGTTTTCGCCAAATATAACCCGGGCATCCATATCGCCCTGTTCAATCATTACCACTTTAAACTTACCACCCTTCGATTTGGGCAAAGTAAGCCACTTGGTGAGTGTACGTTTTTCCGAAAGGCGATCGATAATACGTATAAACTCCCTGGCTTCAAAGTTTATATTATCATTGCCTTTTTTAAAGTTATCCAGTTCTTCGAGTACAGTGATCGGAATGGCAACATCATTATCATCAAAACTATTAATTGCGTCGTGATTATACAGAATAACGCTGGTATCGAGAACGAAAATCTTTTTTTGTTTTTTAGTCGTTGCTGATGAGGATTTTACTGGCATACGATTAGCATTTAGGAGGTTAAACCAGTTGTTAACTGAGTTGCCATGCTTGCCTTATAATTTTTATTTTACCCAAACAAGCATGGAGCTTTGTTGAGGCTTTTACAACCTATCTGAAATTTCCAGGTTGAAACGCGGGTTTCTTTTTCCAATATTTCAAATTTATAGTCGCCGGGTTGCCATCAGTTGCTACAAATTAACATATAGAACCAATACTTTTTACAAGGACGTGCCGGAGATTATCAAAAAGTTATAAACAGCCGGAGGTTTGGGAATTGTCTTATGTTTTTCAACCAGCCAACCTGTAAATGACTAATATTTTGAGCTCAGATTTTTTCAGTAAAATTTTTTTGCTTTTTATTGGTTCATTTTTTTGTGATTGACCGCATTTGAATTTGTTTTTTAGTTTACTTTGTAATGGTAATCAATAAATTAACAAACTACATATGAAGCAGATAATACTCATTATTGGTTTGCTGTTGGCTATTGATCATGGTATAGTGCAGGCATGTACGTCTATAATTATCTCCGGGAGAGTTACGCCGGATGGGCGCCCGATTATGTGGAAAAACCGGGATGCGGATTCGTACCAGAATGCAATCCGGTATTTTGATGATGGAAAATATAAATCAATCGGCTTAATTGATGCTGATGATCCGGCCGGGCATGCCGTTTGGATAGGATATAATTCTGCGGGATTTTCAATCATGAACACAGCCTCCTACAACCTGATTATGAAGGATACCATTGATTTGAAGGATCAGGAAGGGAAACTGATGCGTGAGGCTTTAAAGCAATGTGCTACGGCAGATGATTTTGAGGTGTTTTTGAAGAACCATTCCAAACCGTTGGGAGTTGAGGCAAATTTTGGGGTTATTGATGCAAATGGCGGAGCTGCATATTTCGAAGTAAGCAATTTTTCTTATGTCAAACTGGATGTTAATAATCCGGCCCTTGCCCCTATGGGTTATATGATACACACAAACTTTTCATTCACCGGAGATCCGAATTCCGGCAGCGGGCAAATACGGTATAAAACAGCCGAAGATCTGTTTTACCAGGCAGCGCAGCAAAACAATCTCACTGTTCGGTTTATCCTTCAGGATGTAAGCCGTTCATTATGGCATTCGCTTACGAAAACAGATCTGAAAAAAATGTGTACCGAAAATCCTTTTGAACAGCGGTTCGTAAATTTTACTGATTTCATTCCACGATATTTTACATCATCAGCAGTAGCAATACAAGGCGTGAAACCAGGTGAAAATGCCGATTTTACTACCATGTGGACAGTTCTAGGTTTTCCTTTAACATCGGTGGTTATCCCGCTGTGGCTTTGCATGGGTGAGGACCAGCCTAAAGTGGTATTGCTCGATAAAAACGGTGTTGCCCCTATGAGCGACAAAGCCATCAGGCTGAAAGCACAGTTGTTCCCAATTAACCGGTCATATGGAGAAAATTATCTGAATATCAATGCATTATACAACATTAATAATACCGGTATCATGCAAAAATTGAAGCCTGTTGAAGACCAGATTTTTGATACGGCGATCAAGAAGCTGGAAGCATGGCGCGGGAATAATAATTTCAAACAGCAAATACCTGAATTTTACAAGTTTATTAACCAGACCATACTGAACGAATATATAAAATGAGCAAATCGTAAATGTATGGAAACCTGATTTTTCATGGTAAAAGAATGACACATAGAAACAGATTACATTTTTACAACAGAGTTATTAATCAAAGAACAACAGAGCTTAACTTTTATCCAAACTTATTTCTTAAACTTCTGGAAATTTAAATAAATCAAATGAATAATATTATTAAAGCGGACCTGTTTCGCCAGGGGGGACTTTCGGGCTTGGGTGGTTTTTTTAAAGGAATTTCATACCCCGGTTTTCGTTATACTTTTTATCTTCGAATGACCTCGAAGTATAAAAAGAACTCAATTTTGGGTATTTTCTTCAGGGTTCTGAAAAGGAGATGCCGAATTAAATATGGTTACGAAATTGATTCAGAAGCACAAATCGGAGAAGGCCTTTATCTTTCAAGTCACTCCGGTCATGTTGTGGTAGGACCGATTAAGATAGGAAAATATTGCAATATTAACCAATCAGTAACCATTGGCCGGGCTTATCGGTGCGGTAAGGTTGGACGTCCAACCATTGATGATTATGTATGGATTGGTACAGGGGCTGTTATTGTGGGTGATATTAAAATCGGGAAAAATGTACTAATAGCACCTAATTCGTTTGTTAACTTTGATGTTCCGGATAACTCGCTGGTAATAGGGAACCCGGCTAAGGTTTTCCCGAAAAAAAATCCCACTAAAAACTATTTAAACTTCATCGACCTGAATTGTAGTGCTACCGGCAGCTGACAGTATTTTAGTTTGCATTGCGTTATAAAACAATTTTTTATCACAAAACAGGAGAATAAGATGAAAATGTGCGTATTTACTGTTCAATCTGCTGTTCTGAAAAAGGACCTGCGCTTGGTTCTATATAACAGAATATTAATAAGTTAAAAATTATTCTTATGCCTCATTTTAGAAGAAAAAATACCAGGGAATTGATTTATGAAGTATATAGGGACCCTGACCGCAAAACGATTCTAAATATAGTTTCTGATATTCTGAGTCTTACCCTTTACCATAAAAGGTTCCCAAGGCATTATTTTTCGAGATATTTGTTTAAGAAGGGAAGAGCAAATATCAAGGACTATTTTTCGAACGAATTTTTGTACTATAAACTTAAGCCCTTTTTTAATGAGAATTCGGCTAAGGATGTCGTTGAAAACAAACTATATTTTAATTTTTACTTTGGCCAGTTTGGCGTTATATTGCCTAAGTTGCTTCTTTACAACCAAAAGCAAGTTTTTGTGAAAGAGAATGTTGATTTCAGAATCAACAGCCTGCCGGAATTTAAGAATCTGCTTGTTACCATCTTTAATCAAAATCCGGCTTATCAGTCGGTTTTTATAAAGCAAACCTGCGAAAGCTATGGCGGAGATCATGTTTTCCGGATCACGCCGCAGCAACTTGCTAATGACGGCGGGCTTTTGGCTGATTTATACGCGATAATCATAAAGTCAGGTTTTTTGTTCCAGGAAACTATTCTTCAGCACCCTGAATTAAACAGGATAAACCCATCGTGTATCAATACCATTAGGATGGATACATTTATTGATAAGGATGGGAAGGTGAACCTTATGTCGGCATATCTGAGGATGAGCACCAATAACAAGCATGTTGATAATATATCATCAGGAGGTTGCCTGGTAGGCATTGATCTGCAATCGGGCAAACTCAGGAAAGACGGATATGCAGGTTTTGGTGCCTGTGGAACCGTAATTTACAGATGTCACCCGGTGACAAAAACAGTTTTTGAAGGCTTTACCATACCCTATTTTGAGGAAGCAATGAGGATGGTTCTCAAGGCAGCGGGCCTGGTGCCGGGTTTACGACTGGTAGGGTGGGATGTGGCTATAAGTGAAACCGGACCTGTGCTGGTTGAGGGAAATTCTGATTATAGCATGATTGGCAACGATTTAGCTGAAGGTGGATTTTTAACCAATGCAATATTCAGGAAAATGCTTGCCGAAGCCAACCTTTTGCGTTGAACTCTCGATTCATAACCTACAGGCAATCGGGGTTTATCAATGATGAAAGAGCCACAAAAGCTAAGTGCCTTGTGGCTCTTCCGGTTGACTGCAGTTAATTCCTTATTCTTTTTTATCGCCGACCATTAAAATCTCGTTTGCCACAATTTCGGTGGTAGTATGTTTCACCCCGTTTTTATCTTCCCAGTTTCGGTAGGTGATTCGTCCGTCAATAGCCACTTCTTTTCCTTTTTTCAGGTATTTTTCGCAGATACCGGCCAGGTTACCCCAGGCTACTATGTTGTGCCACTCAGTTGATTCTTTTTTGTTGCCCTCCTTGTCGGTATAAGTTTCGCCGGTGGCAAGTGAGAAGGTTGCTACTTTATTGTCTTTTTCCAGGTTGCGGATTTCAGGATCCTGGCCAAGGCGGCCGATCAGTTTTACGTTGTTTCTTAAAGTGTTCATTGTGTTTTGGAATTTAAAGGTTAGGGTTCAGAAATGAATTTTAATTTGTAATTAATCATAAATTATTGCCAGCTGTTTTGTACCCTATGCTTTTTCGCTGACGCTGTTCAGTTAGAAGTTTGTCCTTGTTCAGCAAATAGTTTAAAGCTTCGTAAACATCGTTAAACTGTTTGTTATACCTGCTTTCAAGTTCTTTGAGCTTTGTTGTCAGGTCAGAGTGTGTGAGTGCGTATTGCCGCAGATAAACAAAAGCCCTGACAATCTGGATGTTTATTTCAATGGCTTTTACACTGTTCAGAACACTTGCAAGCATGGCTACACCTTGTTCGGTAAAAGCAAAAGGCATGTATCGGGTTCCTCCCCTGTTTGAGGACGCAAATTGCGTCCTCAAACTTTGAAATTCAGAAGAATTGAGTTCGAACATAAAATCGGGAGGAAACCTATTGATATTCCTTTTTACTGCTTCTTTGAGCCGTTTGGTCTCAGTTTCGTAAAGTGTAGCAAGGTCTGAATCGAGCATTACTTTATATCCTCTTAGCTCGAATATCTTAGATTGTATCTGTTGAAGTAGCATGATGAGATGATGGTTTTCCACGATTTTGAATCAGTGACTCACTATTTTTTTGCATCAGCATTTGCACCTACAAACAGCATCTCACTGGCAACAATTTCGGCGCTGGTGTGCTTGGTGCCATACTTGTCTTCCCAGGTGCGATAGGTCAGGCGTCCATCAATAGCTATCTCCTTGCCTTTTTTCAGATATTTCTCGCAAATACCGGCCAGGTTGCCCCACACAACAATGTTATGCCATTGGGTTTGTTCCTGTTTGNNTCCAGGGTTTTTACTTCCGGATCCTGGCCCAGGCGGCCAATCAGTTTCACATTGTTGCGAAGTGCGTTCATGGTGTTTTGTTTTTAAATGATTAATAAATAGGGATTTCAAAATTTTTTCTTTTACCAGATCAGAGTTATTCCCGATTTGATGAAACAAAGGTATGGTGGCTTTTAAAGGTGATTCGGTTAATAAATATTTGTATTCGGATAAAAATATTTACAAGCGTTTGTTGTCGTTTGTAAATGGGATTATATTATCTTTACGATGTTCTAATTGCCTTATAAACATTTTGTTAAATCAATATCTGTTCTTTTTTTGACCTATGGAAAAATTTTGTCTCGACTGCGGTGAACCCATTACCGGGAGAATTGATAAAAAATTCTGTTCGGATATGTGCCGGAATAATTACAACAACAGGTTGAACAGTGAAGTGACCAACTATGTGCGGAATATTAACAACATCCTGCGGAAAAACCGGCGGATATTGGCCGAACTTACCCCGGCCGAAGGCAAGATTACCCTGCACAAAGAGAAACTAATAAACAAAGGCTTTAACCTGAATTATTTTACCCATGTGTATACCACGCAAAAAGGCAGTGCATACCGGTTCGTTTACGAATACGGATACCTGCCTTTGGAAAATGATTTTTATATGCTGGTGATCAGGGAACAAAAGAATTAGAGAGCATAGCCTGTCTGCTATAACCTGATTTAAAATTTTTAAACTGCTGCTTGCGGCTAAAATTTCCTTGATTATCAGCATTGCTTCATGTTTTAATTCTTAATGGTAGTATCTTTGCAATTGTCATTGAAATGAATGACGCGTTTGCCATATTCAATTTATAACCACACATTTTTACCGACTGCCAAAACATAAATGGGAAATTTTATGCCAAAACCAAAAAATATTGCCCTGGTGGCTCACGACAACTGTAAAAAAGACCTTGTAGAATGGGTTCAATGGAACTGGGCCAACCTGAAAGATCATAAACTGGTGTGCACAGGCACCACCGGCCGGCTGGTTGCCGAAGCGCTTGCTTCGCGCATGCACGAAGACCAG